>JADLHH010000345.1 GCA_020848855.1 Anaerolineae bacterium
ATTGGCTGCCCGACGGCTTCGCCTAACGCAACGACTTGATCCGGCTGGTGCGGCAGCGCAACTTTGGGCTGGAGCGCGGATACATCGAACGTGTGACGTTCCTCGTAGACCGCATCGGCATCGGGGTAAATCGGCGTGTAGTCATCCGCGCCACGTTCCGCGAGATAATCGAACACCACTTGATCCGGCGGGAAGTAGGCGTTCATCGCGCCGAACTCCGCCATCATGTTGGGGATCACCGGGCGCTCGTCAATCGGCAGCGATGGGATCGTGTCGCCCGCGAACTCGACCGAGCGGTACTGCCCGCCGTTGACCGTGAGCGCGCCGAGGATTTCGAGCATGATATCCTTGGCAGTCACGCCCGGCGATAGCCTGCCGTTGAGCGTGATCTGCATGGCTTCGGGGACGCGCAGCCACAGTTCGCCGGTCGCCCACAGCGCCGCCATCTCGGTGCGCCCGACGCCCATGCCGAACGCGCCGAGCCAGCCGAAATGCGTCGTGTGGCTGTCCGAGCCGAAGATCGTCTCGCCGGGCAGCACCAGCGCTTCCTCGCTGATCACCTGATGGCAGATGCCGCGCCCGACCTCGAAGAAATGCCCGATGCCCTGCTGCCGCACCCATTCGCGGATTTCGGCATGATTCTGGGCGTGTTGGGTGGTCGGCGCGGGCACGGCATGGTCGAGCGTGACGACGACTCGCTCCGGGCGCACAATTCCCGGCGCCCCGATTTGCGCGAAAATCCGGCGGATAGCTGCCGTGTTGTCGTGGCTGAAGCGTACGTCGGCGCGCACGTCGAGCACGTCACCCGCGCGGGCTTCGCTGACGCCAGCGGCGCGGGCGAGGATTTTTTCAGCAAAGGTGAAGCCAGTCATAGGAATACCGCCATCATGTTTTTCGTAGGGGCGCACCCGAAGCAACTGCAGGTTGCCGTGCGCCCGGCTTCGCTTGAGGGCAGACACGCAGGTCTGCCCCTACCACAGACAAATTCCGCATCCCAATTCATACCGCCATCGCTCCTTCGCGCAGCAGCGCGTCGACCTCGTCGAGCGTCATCGGGCGAGTGTCGGCGCGCTCCTTGATAATGCGTGTGATGTTCTGCACGACGGCGTCGTCCAGTTCCAGCCCCAGCGCGTGCGCCCGGCTGCGCACGGCGTTCCAGCCGGTCAGTCGATGACCGATGGCGATCTCGCGGCTGACGCCGAAATCGGCGGGGTCAATCGACTCGTAGGTTTTCGGGTCGGCAAGCACCGCTTTGGCGTGAATCCCCGCTTTGTGGATAAACGCGCTCGACCCGGTGATGTAGTTGTTGAACGGGATAGTCAGCCCGCAGATGTCGGCGATGAGCTGGTCGAGCTGCGCCAGCAGTTGCAGGTTGTACTTGGTCACGTAATCGCGGTTGATGGTGTACAGCCGGGCGATCAAGCCGCCGAGCGGCGTGATGCCGTTGCGCTCGCCGATGCCCAGGATGGTCGTATCGACGTGCGTCGCCCCTGCTTCGAGCGCTGCGCTGGCGTTGGCGATGGCGCAGCCGCTGTCGTTGTGACCGTGAAACTCGACATCCAGCCCAGTCAGGCGCACCAGTTGATGCACCAGCGCGAATACCTGATCGGGCATGGCGACGCCGACCGTGTCGGCGACCCCTAGCCGGTTGACCATGCCGAGATCGGCGACGGCGAGGTACACGCGCAGCAGATCGGCTTCGCGCGACCGGAAGCTGTCCTCGGTACTGAAGCGCAGGATCACGTCCGGCGCCTGCTCGCGGACGAACGACATCACCTCGGCGGCGGCATCGATCACCTGCCGGATATTCTTGCCGTGACTGTTCTGCATCAACTGGGGCGACGTGCCGATCACCACGTCGATGCCGTGAACGCCGGTATCCAGCGCGCGCTGGGCGTCCTCGCGCTTGCAGCGGATGTGCGTCAGGATGCGCGCTTTCAGCCCTGCGCTGACGACTGCCCGGATGTCAGCTTCGCTCTGCGGCGAGGCGACCGGCGAGGTCATCTCGATCATCTCGACGCCGAACGCATCCAGCAGCCCGGCGATTTCGAGCTTCTGCCCGGTGCTGAAGGTCGCCGTGCTGAACTGCTCGCCTTCGCGCAGCGTGCTTTCAATAATGCTGAAGTTTTCAAATGGCATACGCCTGCTCTTTCTATCGACCTTCTCGCAATCGAGAGGTTAAAGGTTAAAAGTAAGGGAAGTTAAAAGTGACAAACGACAGCCACATCATTCACCTTTAACTTTCAACTTTTACCTGTCTTTACACGGCGCTCACAACCGCTCCAGCGCATTTTTCAGCACGCGGACGGCGCGCAGATACTCGTCCAGATCGATGTGTTCGTGCGGCGTGTGGTCGAGCGCCGAATCGCCGGGACCATACGCCACAATCGGGCAGTTCCACACCGGACCGACGAAGTTCATGTCCGACGTGCCAGTTTTGTGGACGAACGCCGGCTGCCCGCCTTCGGCGCGGATTGCGCCGCGCAGCGCCCGGCTGATGACCGAGTCACGCTCGCCGACAAACGCGACGATCTTGCCGTGCGCTTCGGCGGTCGCGTCGTTGTCGGATTGCAGCGCCGCTGCCACTTCGTCCAGCGAGAGACGCGGCGGCAGCCGAAAGCCAATTTCCATCCAACCCCAGCCGAAAATGCCGTCGTGCCCGGTCTGGATTTGCTGGCAGGCAACGTCCAACTGGTCGAAAATACGGTCGCGCCCGGCGTTGACCTGCGCGGCGTACTGCTGCACCCGCGCCCAATACTCGAACGCCAGTTCCGCCGCCGTTGCCACCTGCCCGGCGCTGTGACCGAGGTCGCCGCGCCACTTCCATGAGATGATCATCCGCCCCTTGTAGCCGAGCGTGACGCGATCCCACTGCGACGGCTCGCCAATCACGCAGATTTCCGGGTGATACTGGGTCATGGCGTGGTGCGCGCCCCGGCTGCTTGGGGCTTCTTCTTCGGTCGCGCCGATCACGATCAGGCGGATGTCCGGGTTCAGCCGCGCCTGCGCCGCCGCCGCCGCGAACGTTGCCAGCGGACCTTTGGCATCGACTGAGCCGCGTCCGTACAGCAGCCGCCCTTCGCGCCGCACCGGAAAGTTGCCGCCGAAGGTGTCGATGTGCCCCAGCAGCACCACTTCGCGCGCGCCGCTGCCGATGATGCCGACTGCGCTGTCCGAGTCGTCTACGAAGGCGTCGTCGAAGCCGTGCGCACGCATCCAGTCCGCCAGAAACTGCGAAGCCGTCCGCTCGTGCATCGACGGGCTGGGGACGCTGACCAGATCGACCAGCAAGTCCTCGACTTCGCGATCCGTCAGCGCCAATTGAGTCGCCTCAAGCTGTGACATCGTGCATCACCTCATCTACGGCGTCGACGGTGCGGCGCAGTTCTTCCGGCGTGATAATCAGCGGCGGCAGCAGCCGCAGCACATTCTTCCCTGCGACCAGCGCCAGAATTCCACGCGCCTGCAGCGCCTGAATGACCGGCGTCACCCGCCCGCGCAGTTCGATGCCAACCATCAAGCCCAGCCCGCGCACTTCGCGGGCAAACGGCAGGTCGCGCTCGCGCAGTTCGCCCAGCAGCCAGCCGCCCAGTTCTGCCGACCGCCTCGGCGCATCGATTGCGCGCAGGGTCGTCAGTGCCGCGACTGCCGCCGCGCACGCCAGCGGATTGCCGCCAAAGGTGCTGCTGTGCGTCCCCTGCTCGATCTGACCGAGGCTGGCGCGCCAGGCGACCGCGCCCATCGGCACGCCACCCGCGATCCCTTTGCCGAGCGCGACGATGTCCGGCACGATTTCGGCGTGCTGGAAGCCGAACCAGCGCCCGGTTCGTCCCAGTCCGGTCTGGATTTCATCCACGACCAGCAGCGCGCCGCGCTCGTCGCAGAGTTGGCGCAAGCCCCGCATGAATTCGGCGCTCGCCGGGTAGACGCCGCTCTCGCCCTGTACGGCTTCGACCACAACAGCAGCCGTCTGGTCGGTGATGGCGGTTTCAGCCGCGCCCAAATCGTTATAGGCGATATGCGTCACATTCTCCGGCGTCCAGCCCACGAACGGCTCGCGGTAATGCTGGTTCCACGTCAGCCCCAGAGCGCCGAGCGTGCGCCCGTGAAAGCCGCGCTTCGAGGCGACGATGCCCGTCCGACCGGTCAGCAGCCGCGCGACTTTGAGCGCGCCTTCGACGGCTTCCGCGCCGCTGTTGCACAGAAAATAGCGGTGCAGGTCGCCCGGCAAAATCTCGCTAAGGATGCCGTACAGTTCGGCGCGGCGGTCGTTGTAGAAGATTTCCGGCAGCGTGATCAGCGTATTCGCTTGCTCAGCAATCGCCGCCGCGACCGCCGGGTGCGCGTGACCGAGCAGCGCGACGCCCATGCCGCTGGTCAGGTCGAGATAGGCATTTCCCGCGTCGTCGTAGACGATGCTGCCCTCACCGCGCACGATGGTCAGCGGGCGCTTCGAATAGCCGCCGGATGTGTGCTGGTCCTCAATTTCGGTGACGTTCTGAACCAAAGTTGTCATCCGCCCTGTTCTTTCCTCTGTGCCCTCTGCGGTCTCTGTGGTGTAATTGCTTTTCTCGGCACTCGGCACTCAGCACTCAGCACTAAGAAATGAATTCCGTCCCCTGCCCGCTTAATGCTTGCGTGACCGGGCTGTCGGCGCGCCCATCGGCGATCACCACCCGGCGCACGCCGCTTTCGAGCGCTTCCTGCGCGCCCAGCACCTTGCGTTTCATGCGCCCCTGCGCCCAGTCGAGCGCCCGCTCGATCTCGCGCCGCTCGACCCGCTGCACGAAGCTGTCTTCGTCAGGAAATCGGCGGTACAGACCGCGCACGTTGCTCAGGATCACCAGCTCCGCCGCGCCGAGCGACCCGGCAATCGCCGCGCTCGCCCGGTCGCCGTCGACGTTGAGCAAGCCGTCGTCGCTGGCGGCGTACGGCGGCACGACCGGCACGTAGCCTGTGTTGAGCGCGTCCAGCAGCAGCCGGGCTTCGACGCCGTCGATCGACCCGCTGTAATCGTCGCGGATCATGCGTACCCGCCCATCTACGACCGCGCGGATCGCGCTTTTCCGCTCGCCGCGCAGCACCGCCGATTCGCCGATCATGCCCGTTGCCCGGATGCCCAGCCGCTGTAAGCGCGCGACCAGATCGGCGTTGACGCCGCCCGCCGCCTCGACGAATGCGTCGCGGGTCGGCGCGTCGGTGTAGCGTGACGAATGCCCGGTCGGCGACATGATCGTCCGCACCGGGATGCCGCGCGCGGCGCACAGCGCGTTCATCGCCGCGCTGACGCCGTGAACGATGATCAGCGGGCGCTCCGCCGCCAGCGCCGCCAGATCGCCGACACAGCGCTCCAAATCCAGCCCTTCGCCGCCGCCGATTTTGACGACCAGCAGGTTTGCAATAACTGAATCGCTCGCGCTCTCTCCCCCTCCCTGAAGTCGGGGAGGGGGTCGGGGGGTGGCGTCGAGCGACCGCTGTCCACTACCCTCCGCCTGCGCTATCAAGTCACTCATGGATACACCCCCGGAAACGTCAGTCCTGCTGTCTCGTCAAAACCCAGCATCAGATTCATGCACTGCACTGCCGACCCCGCCGCGCCATTGCCGAGATTGTCGAGCGCGGCGATGACGACAAGATGCTGTGGGTTGTTCTCGTCCAGTTCGAAGCCGATGTCGCAGTAATTCGTCCCCGCGACGATGCGCGGCTCCGGGAAGCGGTGCAGCCCGGTCTTGCTGCTCACCAGCCGCACGAACGGCTCGCCCTTGTACGCCCCGCGATACAGCTTCCACACGTCTTTCTCAGTCAGCGGCGCGTTCAGGTAGACGTGCGCCAGCAGATGCACACCGCGCACCATCTCGATTGCCGTCACCGCGAAGTCGATGCGCGCGTCCGCGCCCAGAATCATCTGCACTTCGGCGTGATGCCGGTGCTGCGTCGGTTTGTACGCCCGCACCGCCCCCGACCGGATCGGGTGATGCGACCCGGCGTTGACCTGATTGCCGCCTTCCGACGAGCCGACCTTGATCTCGATGGCGGCGCGGTCGAGCACGCTCGCGCGTGCCAGCGGCAGCAGCGCCAGGTTGACGGTCGTGGCGTTGCAGCCGACGCCGCTGGCGTAGTGCGCGCTGCGCAGCGCGTCCCGGTTGACTTCCGGCAGCCCGTAGACGAAGCGCGACAGCCATTCCGGCGCGGGGTGCGGCTCGCCATACCAGCGGGTGTAATCTTCGGATGAATTGAGGCGGAAATCGGCGGAAAGGTCAATCAGCGCGGGGGCGAGCGCGGCGTAGTGTTCGATACTGCGGGCGGTCGTGCCGTGCGGCAGCGCCAGAAACAGCACGTCGCACGACTGCAAGCCATCCGGGTGGATGAACTGCAAGCTGCTCGCACCGCGCATGTTCGGGTGAACCGAGTGGACGTAATGCCCGGCGTTCTCGCGGCTGGTGATCTGCGTCACTTCGACGTTCGGGTGGAAATGCAGCAGGCGCAGCAGGTCGCCGCCGGTGTAGCCGCTGCCGCCGACAATACCGACCGTCGTCATGCCTGCACCCTCGCCTGCGATGCGGCGTAGCGCACGACTTCGGCGGCGATATCAACGCCGGTTGGCGCGCTGCTGTTGCGGAATTCCATCGTATGATTGATCTCGTTGACCAGCAGCCCGCGCTCGGCATCTTCGAATACGTCGATTGCCAGCACGCCGCCGCCGACCGCCTGCGCCGCTCGACGACACAGGTCGTCCAGTTCCGGCGTCACGGGGCAGTTCGAGGCTTTGCCGCCGCGCGCCGTGTTGGTGATCCAGTGTTCGGACGCGCGATAAATAGCGCAGATCGTCCGGTCGCCCACCACAAACGCGCGAATGTCGCGCCCCGGCTTGTTGACGTATTCCTGCACGTAGTAGACGTGGTGGTTGTAATCGCCCAGCGTCTCGCGGTGCTCGATGATCGATTCGGCGCTGTTGGCGTCGGCGACACGCGCCAGCAGCCTGCCCCACGAGCCGGTCACCGGTTTCAGCACCGCCGGGTAGCCGACGTTGCCAATCGCTTCCATCGTGCTTTCGGGCGTGAAGGCGAGCCGCGTGCCCGGCTGCGGCACGCCCGCCCGCGCCAGCGCCAGGCTGGTCATCAGCTTATCGGCGCACACCGACGCGGTCTGGTACGAGTTGATGGTCGCGACGCCCCAGCTATTCAGCAGCGCCAGCGCGTACAGCCCGCGCGACGTGCTGACGCAGCGCTCCAGCACCACGTCGTAATCGCGCCAGGCAGCACCGGATGGCGACAACTGCTCCGCGCCGGCGGTCACGTCGAAATTCAGGTCACGGTCGAGGATCACGTCGGGTTCGATGCCCTGCGCCTGAAACGCCGCGATCAGCAGCTTTTCTTCGGGGCGAATCAGCGTGACCAGTACGGAAATCCGCATAATTTATTCGCCCCAGTCCTCTTCAACGTCTGGCGCAAGCGCCAGCTCGACCGGACTCAGGCTGATCACTTCGAGTTCCGCGCCGCAGTCCGGGCAGGCGATCAGCTCGTTTTCCATCACGCCGTTCGGCAGGGTGATGTCGGCTTCACATTCGGGACAGGTGTTCATTTCGCTCTCTCCATTTCCGCTCTCTCAAGGCACAAAAAAGCCGCCGCCCAGCTTTTTCATCTGGACGGCGGCGGCACACACAGGTCAGGCGCAGCGCAACAATCCAGATGGCGTATCCGGCTTCTTGCCCTGCTTTTTCTGGGTATCGACGAAATTCACGCTCATGATAACCTCGTAAGAAACGAAAACCGCCCTGCCGGGCGGTCGTGTTCTCTGCTGTGCGCATTCAAACGCGAAAAAGCCCGGACTATCGTTCGGTGGTCTGCTTCTTCGACTTCTTGAACATGCGCGAGTTCATGGTATTTCCAAAATTTGGGTCGGCAATGAACAGTCTACAAGATAAACCCATTTCCGTCACGAAGCAATTAGGCAGATTGGACGATATTCCCGCGCAATTTGCACGAAGTGCCCCGTAATAAGGTAGGGGCACGACATGTCGTGCCTTCTTTGCGCCTTTCTCTTTCCCTTTGCACCTTTGCGCTGAAGCATTCAAAACGCGCGCTCGTACTGCGGCGGCACCGGCGCGGGCTGGTCGAGCGACCCGGCGGCACTGAGCGTCCAGTAGGGGTCGCGCAGCAGTTCGCGCCCCAGCAGAATAATGTCGGCACACCCGCTGCGGATGATGTCGTCGGCGTGAACCGGTTCTGTAATCAAGCCGACCGCCGCCGTCGCGATTTCCGCGCCGTGCCGGAGAGCTTCGGCGAACGGAACCTGATAGCCGCGCTCGGCGTGAACGCGCTGGTGCGGCGCGATGCCGCCCGAACTGCAATCGATCAGGTCGACACCTTCTTCCTTGAGCCGGCGCGCTAGCTCGACCGAATCCTCGACATCCCACCCGCCGTCGATCCAGTCGGTGCAGGACAGCCGCACCGTGAACGGCTTGTCGTCCGCCCACACCTGTTTCATGCCGCGCACCGTCTCGATGATGAAGCGGATGCGGTTCTCGAAGCCGCCGCCGTATTCGTCCATGCGCTGATTTGTGACCGGCGACAGGAATTCGTGGTTGAGATAGCCGTGCGCGCCGTGCAGTTCCAGCCACTCGAAGCCAGCATCACGGGCGCGAGCCGCCGCGTCGCGGAACGCCGCCTGCACCGCTCGGATGTCGTCGTGGGTCATTTCGGCGGGCGTGCGGTAGTTTTCGGCAAACGGGACGGCGCTCGGCGCGATCGGGTCCCAGCCGCCTTCGGCATCGCTCAACGGGTGATGCCCCTGCCACGGGCGCTGCGTCCCCGCTTTGCGCCCGGCGTGCGCCAGTTGAATGCCCGGCGCTGCTCCCTGCTGCCTGATGAACCACGCGATCCGCGCCAGCGGCTCGACGTGCGCGTCGCTCCAGATGCCGAGGTCGTGCGGCGAGATGCGCCCGCGCGCTTCGACCGCCGTCGCTTCGACGATCACCAGTCCTGCCCCGCCAACCGCCCGCGCCCCCAGATGGACGAGATGCCAGTCCGTCGCCATGCCATCGACACAGCTATACTGGCACATGGGCGACATGCCGACGCGGTTGCGCAGCGTCACCCCCTTCAGGGTAAACGGCTCGAACAGGTGCGCCATCTTCGATCCTTCCGACTACGGAATCGTGCGTCAAGTACCGCGACTATACCCTTTTCATGCGCTGCGCGACTTATGACCATTGCGCACCGTTCCGCCGAAACCACCCTATCCAACCCCGATTCTAGCGCTACAATAGACCTCCCTGAACCTTCAACAATCACACCCGTCCGCATTTGGCGCATTAGAAATGACCGCGCCGAACGAACGGAGGCACGTCATGATCATCGGCATGGACTTCGGCACGACCAATTCGGGTATCGCCACCTACGACGGCACGCGCCTGCGCGTGATCCCCATCGACGGCAGCAACAGCATCGCCCGCACCGCGCTGTACATCACCAACGACCGCCAGTTCTACATCGGGCGCGAAGCCATCGACACCTACTTCGCCCAGAACCTCAACCGCCCGGTCAACATCAGCCGGGTGCGCGTCGGCGAAATCACGCTGACGTTCGCCGAAATCGGCACGTTCGTCCGCGACGTGTACATCGACAAGGACGTGCTTTCGCCGGGGCGGCTGTTCGTCTCGTTCAAGACGGCGCTCTCCACGCTGGATTATCTGGGCACGGTCGTCGGCTCGAACTTTTATTTTCTGGAAGACATCATCGCGCTGTACCTGTACATCGCCAGGCAGCGCGCCGAAGCCGCCCTGCAAACCGAGATCAGGCAGATCGCGCTGGGTCGCCCGGTGCGCTTCGCCTTCAAGCCGGAAGACGACGCGCTCGCCCGCGAACGGCTGCTCAAAGCCGCTTTCCGCGCCGGGTACGAGGAGGTTTACCTGCAATACGAGCCAATCGCCGCAGCCTACCACTATGAATCGACCATCGACCACGAGGAGACGATTCTGGTGTTCGATTTTGGTGGCGGCACACTCGATATTTCCGTGTTGCGCATTGGCAACCCGAAAACCCGCGCCGTGCTGGCGACCGGTGGCGTGCCGATTGCCGGTGACGTGTTCGACTCCAAGCTGGCGCGCGCCCGGCTGCCCAAGCACTTTGGCGAAGGCAGCTATTACCGTTCCGCCGGGAAACGCCTTCCCGTGCCGAGCAGCTTTTACGAGCCGTTCGCCAACTGGCAGGAGATGCTGACACTCCAGCGCCCCGACCTGTTCCACCAGATCGAGCTGATCGAGCGCACGGCGCAGCGCCCACAGCAGATTCGCGCCCTGCTCAGCCTGATCTCCAGCAGCTATGGGCTGAAGATGTTCGACATCGTCGAGGGCGCCAAGCGCCAGCTTTCGCAGACCGACCGCGCCGCCATCCACCTGCAAGGGGAAGGCTTCGACGTGCGCGAGCCGATCACGCGCGGCGAATTCGAAGCCATCATCGGACCGGAAACCCGCCTCATCGAAGACTATCTCGATAACCTGCTGCGCGACGCCGGAATCCGCATCGAGGACATCGACGTGGTGATCCGCACCGGCGGCTCGTCGCAGATTCCCGCCTTCGTGCAGATGCTGGAAGCCCGTTTCGGGCGCGAGCGCGTGCGCAGCGTCGAGACGTTCAGCAGCGTCACGTCCGGCTTGGGCATCATCGCTCACCGCATCGAGCGCGGCGAAATCGACGCGAAAGTGTTCCGCCGCAGCGACTTCGCGGACAGCGAACAGGCGGATACCAGCACGGCGTCGGTCGATTTCGAGGTGCTGAAGAAATTCGTCGCCCTGACCGAAGACCGCGCCGCCCGCGCCGAAACCGTCGGCACGGTCGCGCTCAGCGACGGCACGGTCAGCGCCTCGCTCAAAGCGCCGGACGAAGCAGGCATCCGCGCGCCGCACATAATCGCCGCTGCCGCCGACGATCCGATCCTGATCATGACCTCGGAATACCGCTTCCTGCTCAAGACGACCCAGCAGCTTGCCACGCTCGATTCGCTCGGCTTGTCGCTGGCAGACGCCGAGAGTTTCCACGCCGACGAATTCGGCGCGGAGCACGTCACCGGC
>JADLHH010000346.1 GCA_020848855.1 Anaerolineae bacterium
CATCGAGAACAAGCAGCCGTTCACGCCTCCGGCGCAAACCCGCTTCCAGTTCGACGACTCCGCCGATATCAACACGGCGGAAGACTGGATGCGCCAGACCTATGGCATCACGCAGGAAGGTGCGCTCTGGCAGATGTCGCCTGAAGTGCAGGCAGACCCGCGTCTGGTGCGCGGGCGCGAATTGTGGGACGTTTCCGCTTATGTCGAAGCCATCGCCGAATTCGACGATCTGGTGGACGGTTACCGGGATAACCCGCTGGCGTCGTACCAGTTGGCGATCTACTTCCGGGGCATCGGCGCGTACTACAGCTCGGTCGTCGCCGCTTCGTACGTCATCCGCAATGCTCAGATTGGCACGCTCGACGCGCCGCCGTACATCGCCCGGATGCGCTACCCGGCGTACTACCTGGACATCGTGCAGGACGTAAGCCAGCGCCGGGGAATCGACCCGCTGCTGCTGTTCTCGCTCATCCGGCACGAGAGCCTGTTCGATACCTATGCGTCGGGCGGGGCGGGCGAGAAGGGGCTGACCCAGGTCATCCCCAGCACCGGAGAATATATCGCCGGGGCGTTGAACTGGAGCAACTATCAGCATACCGACCTGTATCGTCCGTATGCCGGTATTGAGTTCGGGTCGTTTTACCTGGAGGAACAGCTTCAGCGCTTCGACGGCAACGCAGCGGTGGCGCTTTCCGGCTACAACGCCGGACCGGGGCGCGCCATCAACTGGCTCGAAGTCTCCGGTGGAGACCCCGACCAGTTCATGACTGCCATCGATATCGACAGCACGCGCTTATACGTTCAGACGATTTACGGGTACTACAACATCTACCGGGAGCTGTACGGCGCGTAACGACGCTGGCGTCGCTTACGCTTCCGCCATATCCTGCCCCAGCATCGACCGGACTTTTGATACGAGGTCATGATGCAGAATCGGCTTGGGCAGGTAGTCGTTGGCGCCGGCTTCGATTCCCTTGATGATGCTTTCAGCGTCACCGCGCGCGGACAGGATCAACACTGGCGTTTTGCTGGTCAGCGGGCGCTGGCGTATCACCTGACAGAGTTCGATCCCGTTCATGCCGGGCATCATCACGTCGAGGATGATGAGATCGGGAACGGTTTCTTCCAGGACGACGAGCGCCGCCTGTGCGTCGCGCGCCTTGAGTACGTCGAATCCGCCGCGTTCCAGCATGATGCCGATCAGAGTGAGCGCGCCGATTTCATCGTCAACGACTAGAATGTGCCTTTTCATCACAACCTGATTCCTGTTGGATTAGCCGTGTCCGAGAATTAAGTTCCACTGGGTTACTGGAACTCAATCAATTGTTGCTAAAACTTTACATGTAGCAGTGTACCATCATAGCCGGGAAAGCTTCAATCGAGATTTCGTTAATTTTCATTATATAGCATGAATTATTTGTGCAGATCAACCGCGTGATAAAGGATTCGCTTGATCCTTCATTAATCGTAACCGGAATGAAAATTGAAACTTTTCACCCGGAATCGCGTAGAATCATCGGTGTATGTGCGAAAGGACATACAATGCGCGCTATTATCGCAGAACACGTCTCGAAGAGCTATGGGGATTTTCGCGCCGTCAGCAATTTGTCGTTTGAAGTGTACGGCGGCGAGATTTTCGCCATGCTCGGTCCCAACGGTGCGGGTAAGAGTACGACCATCCGCATGATTCTCGACATCCTCAAGCCCGATACCGGCAGCATCAGCGTCCTGGGAGGACCTCTCAACGACGCAACCAAAGACCGTATCGGCTACCTGCCGGAAGAACGCGGGCTGTACCGCAGCGTCCCCGTGCTGGAAATGATGGTCTACCTCGGCACGCTCAAGGGGATGCACGCCAACGAAGCCCGCCGTCAGGCGATGAGCTATCTCGAACGGCTCGACCTTGCCGACAACGCCAAAAAGAAGGTCAGCGAGCTGAGCAAGGGTATGCAGCAGAAGGTGCAGTTTGCCGTCACCGTCCTGCACGACCCCGACCTGATCATCATCGACGAGCCGTTCTCCGGTCTCGACCCGGTCAATACGCTGGTGATCAAGCAGTTGCTGATCGACTTCATGAAGCGCGGCAAAGCCGTCGTCATGAGCACCCACCAGATGCAGCAGATCGAGGAAATGGCGGATCGGCTGTTGATGATCGACCGGGGCGAGCAGAAGCTCTACGGACCGGTGCAGGACGTGCGCGCGCAGTACGCGCTGCCGGCGGTTCGCGTCGAAGGGCAGGGGGACTGGGCGCAGCTTTCGGGGGTTGACCGCGTGGAAATGTCCGAAAACGGCAAGCAGTCGGCGCTGCTGTATCTGAAGCCGGAAATCCAGCCGGACAGCGTGCTTGCCGAAATCGCTGCCCGCGAGGATATGCACATCCGGGCGTTCGAACTCGCCGTTCCAAGCCTCAACGATATTTTCGTGAAGGTGGTCACCGGAGACCGTCACCATGTCTAAGACGTGGATGATCATCAAGCACGAGTACCTGACCAATGTCAAACGGCGCTCGTTTCTGATCGGCGCGTTCGTCGTCCCGCTGATCTCGATTGTGCTGATCGGCGTGATTTTTGGCTTGGTCATCAGCGACGAGACCGACGTGACCCGTATCGGTACGGTCGGCTACGTCGACGAATCGGGCGTGCTGGCGCAGGGGATCGACGAGCCGGATTATTTCCGCGCCTACGAGTCGGAAGCTGCCGCCGGCGCTGCGCTCGACGAGGGCAGCATCGGCGCGTATTTCGTCGTCACGCCCAATTACATGAACGACGGTATGATTCGGGCGTTCAGCAAGTCGGGACTCCCGGCAGCGCTGAACCAGGACATCGACTCGTTCATGGTGGCGAACCTGAGCACCGGGCTGGATTCGACTATCGCCGCGCGCCTGAAAGACCCGGTCGAGATGACCGTCAGGACGCTCGACAATGGGCGCACGATCCGGGGCAGCGCGGTCGCCGGTCTGTTCATTATGCCGATCATCTTCGTGATGGTGTTCATGATCGCCTCGCAGACGACCAGCGGCTATCTCATGTCGGGCGTGGTCGAAGAGAAGACCAATCACATCATGGAGCTGCTCGTTACCAGCGTCACGCCGTTCCAGATGATGTTCGGCAAGATCGTCGGGCTGGGGCTGCTGGGTCTGACGCAGCTTGCCATCTGGATCGTCGCCGGGTATATCACGCTGGCGCTGGGGAACAACAGCTTTCTCGCTGGCATCACTATCCCCACCGACCTGCTGGTGATCGGCGTCATCTACTTCCTGCTCGGCTATTTCCTGCTGGCGTGCGTGATGGCGGCGATCGGCGTCGTCATGGGTTCGGAGCAGGAAAGCCGCCAGTTCGCGGGCATTTTCGGGCTGGTGCTGGCGATCCCGTTCTTTGCGATCACCTCGTTCATCACCGACCCGAACGGCGCTGTCGTCACGTTCCTGACTTTGTTCCCGTTCACATCGCCCGTGTCGATGATCATGCGGATGGGCTTCAGCGCTGTCCCGGCGTGGCAGTTGATCCTCAGTATCGCGCTGCTGCTGCTGACATCGCTGTTCATGGCGTGGGCTTCGGCGCGCATTTTCCGCTGGGCGCTGCTGCTGTACGGCAAACGCCCCGGCGTGCGTCAGTTGATCCGCGTGATTCGCCGCCCGTCCGGGATGGCGACCAGCGCGACAGGAGAACGTGAACGATGAACACGCATACCGTACAGGTCTTTCTCTACGAGCTGCGGCGCAACCTGCGGCGCAAGGGCTATCTGTTCACGACCTTCGGCATCCCGCTGATCGCGGCGGCGCTGCTGTTCGGCTACCAGTTCATCACCAGCCTGAACAACGACGACGGCAGCCAGGACGCTGCGCAGCAGTTGGCGCAGCAGTTGAACTTCGAGAACGTCCAGCACGCCGGCTACGTCGATCTTTCGGGCTTGTTCGCCGACCCTGGCGATCTGTCCGCGCTGCTGACGCGCTACCCCGACGAAGCGGCGGCGCAGGCGGCGCTCGACAACGGCGCTATTTCGCTCTACTACGTCATCGGGCAGGATTACCTGGAAACGGGCGATGTGCTGCTGGTGCAGCCGAGTCTCGATATCAGCCAGATCGAAAGCGCGCCGATCCAGCGGCTGGTGCTCAACACGCTCTCCGAGGGCGTCGACCCGCAGATCGTCATGCGCCTGATCAACCCGGCGAATCTTCAAACGACCAATCTGGCGCTGGTCGGCGCTGAAAACGGTCCCCAGAACGAAGATACGTCGTTCATCGTCGTCTACATCTTTGCCGTCGCGCTCATGCTTGGCTTGTTCACGACCAACGGCTACCTGATGCAGAGCGTCATCGAGGAAAAAGAGACCCGCCTGATCGAAATCCTGATTTCGACCGTCCGACCGGGACAGCTTCTGGCGGGCAAGATTCTGGCGCTGGGGCTGGTCGGCTTGCTCCAGCTTGTGGTGTGGATCGGCAGTATCCTGTTGATCGTGCGGCTGGCGGGCGGCGAGACCTTCGGAGCGACGGTCGGCGCGCTGGCGACGATTGCCAGCATTCAGATTCCGACCGGCATCATCCCGACGCTGCTGATCTACTTCGTCCTTGCCTACTTCCTGTTCGCCGGGTTGTACAGCATCGTCGGGGCGCTGTCCAACTCGCTGCGCGAAGGACCGCAGTACGCCGTGATCTTCACGCTCCCGGCGGCGCTGCCGCTCTACTTCCTGTCGTTGTTCACGTCTGCCCCCGACGGTCCCATCCCGACGATCCTCAGCCTGATCCCGATCACCGCGCCGATTGCGATGGCGCAGCGGCTGGTAATCTCGAACGTGCCGCTCTGGCAGCTACTGGTCAGCCTGGCGCTGCTGGCGGTGACGGCAATCGGCGTGATGTGGGCGGCGGGGCGCGTGTTCCGCGTGCAGGTGCTGCTGGCAGGGCAGATGCCCAGGCTGAAAGACCTGCCGCGCCTGCTGCGCGGCTAGGTCGGCATACCGAATGTCTTTTGTAGGGGCGTAACATGTTACGCCCCTACGTCCTCAGCACCAGCCCTATTTTCTCAGTCCTCAGCCCTGATCCCTCAGTCCTGACTTTTATTTCTCCGCCCAGCGGATGATGCCAGGCAGGAACGGCGTCGGCAGGCTCTTGTTGTGCGGCAGCACGCGCACCGAAATGCCGCGTTCGCCGCTGGTGTGATAGTTGATATCCGCCTGGAAGGTGAACGTGCCGTCGCCGCCGTCCGCGCCCAGCAGCGTCATGTTGACTGCCTCGCCGCTGGTGATCTCGCCGCGCGGCGTCAGCGGACCGTAGTAAAGCTGCACCTGCACGTCTTCGGGCTTCAACTGTCCAAGCTGCACGGTCGCCTTGACTTCCAGCTTCGTCCCCACCTTGAGCGTGTTCTGCGGGATGTCGACGCGTGTGACGTACACGTTACGCCACACTTCATTCAGCCGGCTGCGCCACGCGGCGTATGCCAGCCCCTGTTCGAGCGTGGGCGTGGTCAGCCCGGCGGACAGGTCGCGGCACGGGATGTAGGTCATCTCGGTATACTGCTGCACCATCCGGTCGGTGCTGAATTTCGGTGCCAGCGTGCGGATCGAATTCTTCATCCGGGCGACCCATTCGCGCGGCACGTTATCGCGCGTGCGGTCGTAGAACAGCGGGATGATGTCGTGTTCGAGGATGTTGTACAGCGCCTCGCTTTCCACGAAATCCTGATGATCCCACTCGTATTCCGGGTATTCTTCGCCGTTGCCGATTGCCCAGCCAACCGACGGGTCGAAGCCTTCCGCCCACCAGCCGTCGAGGATGCTGAAATTCAGCCCGCCGTTGTAGATCACCTTCATGCCGCTGGTTCCGCTGGCTTCCTTCGGGCGGCGCGGCGTGTTCAGCCATACGTCGACCCCCTGCACCAGATACCGCGCGATCTGCATGTCGTAGTCTTCCAGGAACACCATCCGGTGGCGGAATTCGTCGGTGCGCGCCAGGTTGAGAATCTGCCGGATCAGTTCCTTGCCGCCGGTATCGTGCGGGTGGGCTTTCCCGGCGAAGATGATCTGCACCGGGCGGTCGTTGTTGTTGAGAATCGCTTTCAGCCGCTCGACATCGGTCATGATCAGATTGGCGCGCTTATAGGTGGCGAAGCGCCGCGCAAAGCCGATGGTCAGCGCGTCCGGGTCGAGCACCTCGTCAGCGTCGTCAATTTCATGCTGCGGTGCGCCCCGGCGGCTAAGCTGCGTGCGCAGCCGCTGCCGCGTGAACGCGATCAACCGCTCGCGGCGGCGTTCGTGCGTGCGCCACAGCTCGGTATCCGGGATCGTGTCCACGTCCCGCCACATCGCCGCGTCCCAGTCGGTTTCGCGCCAGCGCGGGTTGAGGTAGCGGTCGAACAGCTCGCTCATCTCGTTGCTGATCCACGTTTCGACGTGGATGCCATTGGTGATCGAGAAAACCGGAATTTCGTGTTCGGGCACGCCGGGGTACATCCACTGCCACAGCTTGCGCGAAACCACGCCGTGCAGTTCCGCGACGCCGTTGGCTTTGGCGGACATGTTGAGCGCCAGCACCGGCATCGAGAACAACTCGTAGTCGCCCATGTGCTCGCGCCCCAGGTCGATGAACTGGTTGCGGTTCAAGCCGAGTTCGCGGTAGTAATCGGTGAAGTGCTCGTCGATCAGGTCGAAGCCGAAGCGCTCCAGCCCGGCGGGGACGGGCGTGTGCGTCGTGAAGATGTTGCTCGCCGCCGTGATCTCCTTCGCCTGCCAGAAGGTCAGGTCGTTTTCGGTCATGAACTGGCGGGCGCGCTCCAGCGCCAGAAACGCCGAATGCCCTTCGTTCATGTGGCAGATTTTCGGACGCAGGTCGAGCAGGGCGAGCGCGCGGATGCCGCCGATGCCCATCAGAATTTCCTGACGGATGCGTGTACGCCGGTCGCCGCCGTACAGCCGGTCGGTCAGGTTACGGTCTTCTTCCAGCCGGTTTTCGGGGATGTTGGTATCCAGCAGGTACAGCGGCACGCGCCCGACCTGCACCTTCCAGATCACGGCGAACAACTGCCGCCCCGGCATCGGCACGCTGATCATCAGCGGCTTGCCGTCCTTGTCCGTCTGGAGCGTGACCGGCAGGTTCGAGTAGTCGTTGATCGGGTACGACTCCTGCTGGTAGCCGTCGGCGTTCATGTACTGGCGGAAGTAGCCCTCCTGGTACAGCAGCCCGACGCCCACCAGCGGCACGCCCAGATCACTGGCACTCTTGAGGTGGTCGCCGCTCAGCACGCCCAGACCGCCCGAATAGTTCTGCAGGCATTCAGTCAGCCCGAATTCCATCGAAAAATAGGCGACGTACGGCTTATCGACCTTGTCGTGGTGATGCTTGTACCAGGTGTTGTTCGCGCCCATGTAGGCGTCGAAATCCCGGCAGACGCGGTGAAACTGTGCCATGAACGCCGGGTCGTCGCACAGCAATTCCAGACGACTCTGGTCAATCAATCCGAGCATCCAGACCGGATTGTGCCCGGTCGTTTCCCACAAATCACGGTCGAGCCGGCGAAACAACCCAATCGTGTCGTGATCCCATGACCAGCGCAGGTTGTACGCCAGTTCGCGCAGCCGGGTGAGCGGCTTCGGCAGATTCGGGATGACTTGCACCGTCGCAACGGGTTTAACCATTCAAGGGACTCCTTGCTGAGTGTTCGCGTTTAGCGCTGTTGTCTATATCGTGAGCAGCGATGATTCGTAAGAATACCCCGTTTATGGTAACGTGAGTAGTCAACGTCGGTCAATTCAATAAACTTAATAAATCTGCATGTCGGATTGGTGGCAGGATAGCCATTTTGCTTAACATAATTTGTGATAGAATACTTCGTTTAGTAGCAAGTTTCACAAATCAAGGGGTCTGAAAACATGCTCAAGAAACAGTTCCTGAAGACGAAGGAAGCTGTCAAAGTGACGTTTTCGCTGCCCGAAGCGGTGCAGGGCGAAACCGTATTTCTGGTCGGGGATTTCAACAACTGGGATGAATCCGCCACGCAGATGAAGAAGCAGAAGGACGGCAGCTTCTCCGTCACGCTCAATCTTGAAAAAGACCACGAGTATCAGTTCCGCTATCTGGTCAACGGCACGGAATGGCACAATGATTGGGAAGCCGACAAGTATGTGCCAAATCCCTACAGCGGCGACAATTCCGTCGTCGTCACCTATTCGGCGTAATCATTGCGTTTAAGTATTCAAAAAGGACGGCACTCCGCGTGGAATGCCGCCCTTTTTTGCTGCTTCTGCTCAGCGCTTCCGGTTGGTGAAGCCGAGCTTCGTGCCGCTCGGCACGATTTTGTCGGCGAACTGTTGAAAATCTTCCATCCGCAAATCGGTTCCCAGCACGCTGCCGTGCCCCACCGTGTAGCCGGCAGGGACGTGCGCATTTTTGCCAATGCACGTGATCCCCAATTCGCCCATCTGCGGGATCGAGCCGACGTGCGCGTTGTGCCCGATCACGGCGATCTTGTCCACGATGCAGCGTTCAACCACCGCGCCCGCCTCGATATACGTATCGGTCAGGATGACCGACTCGCGCACGACGGCATTGGGACCGACGAACACGCCCGGCGACAGCACTGACCGCTCAACCCGCGCGCTGTCCGAAACGACCGTGCCGTCGGTCAGCAGGCTGTCCCGGACGGTCGCGCTTTCGTGAATCATCACCGGCGGGCGCTCCTCGCTTTTGGTGTGGATGATCCACGTCCGGTCGTTCAGGTTGATTGACGGCGGCGCGGCGAGCAAGTCCATGTGCGCTTCCCAGTAGGCTTCCACCGTCCCCACGTCGATCCAGTAGCCGCCATACGGGTAAGCGTACACGCCCATGCCTTCCTCGACCATGCGCGGCAGGATATCCTTGCCGAAGTCGTGGTTCGACCCGACGATTTGATGGTCTTCCTTCAGCATCCGTTCCAGCACCGGATAGCTGAACAGATACACGCCCATGTTGGCGAGGTTGCCGGGCGGGTTGGCGGGCTTTTCGATGAACGAGCGCACGCTGTAGTCGTCGTTCACGTCCACGATGCCGTAGCGGCTGGCTTCGTCCAGCGGCACGGTGATCGTGCAGATCGTCGCGGCGGCTTTCTTGTCGCGGTGGTACTGAATCAGCACGTCGTAATCCATTTCGTAGATATGGTCGCCGGAGAGGATCAGCACGTAATCCGGGCGACCGCGCCGCACGAAGTTGAGGTTCTGCGTCACCGCGTCCGCCGTGCCGGAATACCAGTCGGTGTCGTAGCGCCCCTTGTAGGGCTGCAAAATCTGCACGCCGCCGGTGAACGAGCGGTCTAAGTCCCAGGGACGCCCGCGCTCGATATGATCGTTCAGGCTGTGCGGGCGGTACTGCGTCAGGATCAGCACGTCGAAGATGCCGGAATTTACACAGGTGCTCAGCGGAAAATCGATGATGCGGTATTTCCCCGCGAAGGGGACGGCGGGCTTTGCGCGCTTGGCGGTGAGAGTTGCCAGCCGCGTGCCTTCGCCGCCCGCCAGAATGATCGCTTTAACTTTCATGAAGTCGCCTCCTCAAAAGATCACATGAAGACCGATATTAGCGTATCCGTTTTAAGAATTATCTTTTGCCTCTTGGCGTGCCTGGCGTCTTGGCGGTTCGATCTCCGCGCTTGTTCTTCCTCGACCCGCTTTTGCCTCAGTCCTCTTACCTCAGTCCTTCTTTTCTCGTTTCGCGGTGGCGCGCCGCCGCTTCCTCGTACAGCGCGATATATTCGGTCGCGCTCCTGCCCCAGCTAAAATCGGTGCGCAGCGCCCGCTCCTGCATCCGAATCCACGCCGGCTTGCGCTCGTGGTAGGTTCGCAGCCCCCAGTGGAGCGTGCCGAGCACGGCGTCCGGCGTTTCCCACTGGAAGCGGAAGCCTGTGCCCCGGTCGGCGGGACCGTCGTCGTAATTCTCGACCGTGTCGGCTAAGCCGCCGGTTTCGCGCACCAGCGGCAGCGCGCCGTAGCGCATCGCCAGCATCTGCCCGACGCCGCACGGCTCGTAGTGGCTGGGCATCAGGAACAGGTCGCACCCGGCGTAAATGCGCTGGGCGACGGTAGCGTTGTAGCCGACGAATGCCCGCGCTTTCCAGTGGAAATCTTCGCCCAGCCGGAACAGCATATCGTTGAATTCCGGATCGCCCGAACCCAGCCCGACGAACTGCACATCGGTATCCGCCAGCAGCCGCCGCAGCGCCGGGAAGGCGAGGTCAAGCCCCTTCTGTTCCACCAGCCGGCTGACCATGCCGATCAGAAACACGTCGTCGCGCACGTCGAGGTCGGAATCCTGCTGAAGCTGGCGCTTGTTGGGCGGGCGGAAATCGCGGAAGTTGTCGGCGTTGAAGTGCGACGTGATCATCCGATCCGTCTGCGGGTTCCACTGTTCCATGTCGATGCCGTTGACGATGCCGTACAGGTCGAGCAGACGCGAGCGCAGCAGGCTTTGCAAGCCGTAGCTCTGGTATGGGAACTGGATTTCGACGGCGTAGCGCGGGCTGACCGTCGTGATGATGTCGCTGTAGGCGATTGCCATCGCCAGCATGTTGTCGCCCAGGTCGTAGCGCTGGAGTTCGGGGTGGTTGCGCCCCGGTATCCCTTCGATGAACGTGAATCCGCCGACGTGGTCGCCCTGATACGCCATGTTGTGGATCGTCAGCATCGTGCCCACGCCGCGCCAGCGCTCCTCGTCATGACGCCGCTCGTCAATCAGGAACGGGATCATGCCGGTGTGCCAGTCGTTGACATGCACTACGTCCGGGAACCAGCCGAGATGGTCGCGCAGGGCGGTCATCGTTTCCAGCGCCGCCTGGCAGAAGAAGATGAAGCGCGGCACGTCGCCGTCCCAGTTGCTGTAAACCGTCCGCTCCTCTCCGAAATACGGCAGCGACCGCAGGAAGTAGATCGGCACGCTGTTGTGTTCGGTATAGTAGATTTCGACGTATTCCATCCCGGTTCGCCGCTGGAACTGGAACGAGAACACGTGCCGGATGTTGTAGCGCGCCGGGTCGATGAAAGCGTAATACGGCATCAGCACCCGCGCGTCGACCTCGCGCTCACGCAGCGCCTTCGGCAGCGACCCGACTACGTCGGCAAGCCCGCCGACCTTCGCAAACGGGTCAACCTCTGCGCTGACGAACAGGACATTCATACTATGCTGCTCTCCTAATGAACGAAAGTGCTGAGTACTGAGTTCCGAGTGCTGAGTGAAAAACGTACCTGAGTCTAAGGAGGTTCCCTGAAAGTGTGCGTACTGACTCAGCACTCAGTACTTGGCACTCAGTACTTGGCACTCAGCACTCAGTACTTGGCACTCAGCACTCAGTACTTGGCACTCAGCACTTGAGCGCTAGCGATTGAACCACCGATAATCCACGTCCGCGAACACGCCGTCTTCCTGCGCCCACGCCCGTGCCGCCTCGACATCCGGCTGCCCGCTTTCCAGCGACGCGGCGAGCCGCTCGAAGCGCTCGGCGTGCGTGTTGAAGCGCCGGATGGCGTACGCCCGCCCGTAGTCAATCGTGACCAGTTGCTGCCAGTCCGCGCTTTGCAGCAGCAGCAGCTCACGTGCCGCCTGCGTCAGCACGGTCGCTTCGGCGTCGCTCGGCGTCGGGAACGATTCGGCGAGCTGTTCCATCCGTTCTTCGGCGGCGTGGATCGGCGTCCACATCCAGTGGTTCTCGCGGTTATCCCAGATGAAGTGCATCCCGCCGTTGCCCCACGAGCTTTCGCGCAGGCTGACCGACGTTTTGGGTGAATGCTGCGCCGCGAACGCCGTCGGCGTCGTCAGGTCGATTTCGGGCGTGCTCGCCAGATGCCGCAGCACCTTGCCCAGCCATTGAATCCCCTCGAACCACCAGTGACCCAACTGGTCGGCGTTGAACGCCGCCACGATCAGCCCGTATTTCCCGGTCGCCTGATTGTAGCCCCGCAGTTGGTCGCCGACGAGGTGGGCGAAGTGTTCGGCGTGCTGCTCGATCTTGTACGCCGCCCAGTCCGGGTGATAGAAATCCTTGTTGGCAGCATCGACCTTCTGCCCGGTCACGCGCCAGTACTGCAAGCCGCTCGTCCCCGAACGCCGGCTGATCTCGCGGTAGTCGAAGTCGAGCGGGTAGCCCAGTTCGCTGCCCCACACCTGCTGCCCGACGCGCTCGCTGCGCGCCAGCGCCGCCACGTTCGATTCGCCCGCGTAGTACGCCGCGAATGGGCTGGCGTCGCGCTTCGCTTCGACGAAGTAATCCAGATTCGGCAGCACGAACCGCCGCTTGATGCCGCTGAACGTGCCGAGCAGGTTGCCCGCCCCGATGCCCGCCGGGTACGCCCCGGTCAGCGTGTGCGTATCGACCAGCAGGCTGCTGAACCCCGCGTCGGCGAGCGCCCGCTCGATGCCTGACCGTTCGCGCCCGCCCTGCGTGACCTGTTCCGGGCGGTAGCCGTATTCCGGCAGCCAGAAGCCGCTTGGCGCTCTGCCGAACAGCCGCTGATAGCTGGCGGCTGCCGTCCGCACCTGTGCGTTTACGCTGCCGTCGGTCGAAAGCAGCGGCAGATAGGCATGTGTGGCGGCGGTCGTCAGGATTTCCAGCAAGCCTTCGTCCTGCAAGCGCCGGAACGCGCCGATCAGGTCGCGCCCGAAGCGCTCGGTGAAGCTGGTCTTGATGCGCCGGAACGTGTCCCGATACCACTCGGCGAGGAAGCGCAGGTGATCGTTGTAAGCCTCGCGCTCGAAGTAGTACAGGTCGTTCTGCGCCGCTTCGATGCGCTCGTCAATCGCCTGCTCGAAATGTCGCAGGATGAGCGGGTCGGCAAGCTGTTCGGCGAGTGTGGGCGAAAGCCCCACCGCGAAGCGGTAATCGATCCCGGCTTCGCTCAGGTCGTACAGCGTCTCCAGCAGCGGGATATACGTTTCGGTGATGGCGTCGTGCAGCCATTCTTCCGCATGATGCCCGGTCGTCAGCCTTCCTGCCACGCGCAGGTACGGTTGATGGGCATGGATGACGAATGTGAAAGCTCCCAGCGCGGACACCAGCGGCTACCCCCGTGTGCGGAACATGCTTCGAGTGTAACCATTCGCCCCGCAAAAGGGCAAGTTGCGCTCAATCAATTCGTAAGAATCTACCCGTATAATATGGATAACTAACGTGATTTGTGGATAACGGATTTTTGCCGTCTTTTACCTCACCCCGTGCAACCTGCGGTTGCCTACCCGTCTCCACGGTAAGCGAAGCGGCGTGGAGAGGCGTGAAAAGAGGTCAGAAAAGCTCGCTCTCCATGCGACGGATCTTGGGGTGAGTGCGAACGAAAAAGCTTATCCACCACTGACGTTAACATGGTTTGCTCGCTTGGTGATCGAAAGGATATCGTGATGGAGACCATAGTGTCGCGGGATGGCACACCGATAACCTATGCGCGCAGCGGAACCGGTCCGCCGCTGGTGCTGGTTCACGGTACCATGAGTTCGCACGGCACGTGGGCGCCCGTGCTTCCGACGCTGGAGCAGCTTTTTACCGTTTTCGGCGTTGACCGGCGCGGTTACGGCGCAAGTGGCGATTCACCGGATTATGCCGTCGGGCGCGAGTTTGAAGACCTCGCCATGCTTGTAGACTCTCTTGGCGATAACGTCAGCCTGCTTGGACATTCCTTCGGCGGGCTGTGCGCGCTCGAAGCCGCTCGGCTGATGGCTCACCTTCGC
>JADLHH010000347.1 GCA_020848855.1 Anaerolineae bacterium
AAAGCTGGCAGATGGATCGCTTCAAGGACGCGAGTGACATCGTCGAGATGCGCACGCTCACGCGCAGCACCGGCAGCACGCTCAATACCTTCCAGTCAACCGGCAAAATCGTCGGCGCGCTCGGTCAAACCGACGACCTGACCCCCGACGTGATTACCCAGATGCTCGCCATCGACCCGACGATGGTCAATTTCTTCAAAGCCGAACAGCTTGCCGCCATGCCCGATGATGTGTTCGCGGCGCTGCCCGACGAGTACATCGCCAGCCTCGACGGCATCACCCGCGACGCGCTGGCAGCAAAAGCGCTGGCGAGCGCGATTACCGGCGAAGATGTGGCGTCCGAAGCAGTCAACCTGCCCTCGGCGTGGAAGCTCCAGCCGCCGCAGTTGATCACGTTCAGCTTCGACGACATCCCGCTAGCGAACTACAGCATCTCCGGCACGGCTCCCGCCGCAGCCATCGACAACAGCGCCGAAACACCGGCGGAAGCTGCCGCCGAGCCGACGCCCACGCCGACCGAAGAAGCCACGCCGGTGCTGGAGAACGTCCCCGAAGGTCCCGCCCTGCCCGAACAGTTTAATCTGCTCGGCGCATTCTTCGGTGTCACGCTCGACACCGCCGCTGACCTGCTGACGCTCAACCTGCCCGAAGCCGCCGCGCAGCAGCTTGGCAGCACCCACCCCAGCCCGGCGCAGTTGTTCAACGCGCTGGCGCTGCTCAGCAATCCGCAGACGCTGGCGGCGCTGCCGCTCGCGCAGCGGCTGGCACTGGGGGCGCTCGACATCGGCGGGGTCTTCGGCGATCTGTCGCCCGAAGCCGTCGAGTTCATCCAGCAGTACGACCCAACCTTCCTGCCGTCGCTTTCGGCGGATGTCTATGATTTGCTCTCCGACGCCGTGCTGGCGCTGCCCGAAGCCGCGCCGCCGCTCGATACCGTGTGGGACAACCTTGCTACCCAGCCGCAGTTCGGCGACATGCCGCTGCATAGCGCAAAAGATATCCTCGCGCTTGGCGGTGGCAGCGCGACGGCGGTGCTGAACAATATCAACGCCGACGTGCCGGAGCGCTTCGCCGGTTACGAAGTCCGGCTGTTCAACAGCCTGTCGACCGGCACGATTCGCTATTTCGTCGTCCACGAGCCGGATTTCTTCAGCAAGCTCGACCCGGCGGTGCTCCTCAAGCTCTCGCCGGAAGCGCTGGCGCTCGTTCCGCAGGATATCATCGCCGCGCTGCCCGACGATACCGCCGCGCAGCTAACTGCTATCGCGTCGGGTGAGCACGAATCCGCCGCCGAAGAACTGGCGGCGCGCTACGCGACCGATGTGCCGCCCGCCGACCCCAATGCGCCGCCGCTCGCTGCTGACTGGCAAACAATCGGCAATTTCCTGAGCGTGGAACTCGACAGCGCCGACGACTTCTTCCGGTTCTTCCCGGATACGGCAACCTTCCTGAACAGCTTCTTCGACAGCGCGCAGGGCGTAGCGTTCGCGCCGAACCTGTTCGGCAGCCTGACGCTGGACGACCTCAACTATATGGTCGGGCGCGCCCCGAACCTGCTCAACGACCTGCGCATCGAGGCGCTGCAACTGCTCTCGCCGGACGTGGTCGCCGGGCTGCCGCAGGACGTTCAGGATCGCATCACGTCGGGCGCGACTCCGTTCGTCCCGACCGATAACGTGACCCGCACCAACGGCAATCCCAGCCTCGTCGTTACCATCTACAAGACCAGCGACGCCAACAACGTCGAAGCCTTCCACATCGTCGACGACGCGCTGCACGCCATCGCCGCCGAAAACCCGTCGATTCAGGTGAACGTCGCCTTCGAGCAAGCCAGCTTCGTCGAAGAATCGATCAGCGGCGTCGCCCGCGAAGGCGGCTTGGGCGCGATCTTCGCCGTTATCGTTATTCTGGTCTTCCTCAGCAGCGGCACGTGGAGCAGCCACCCGCGCCGGATCGTCGGCTCGGTGATCGTCGCTCTATTCCTCGTCCTGCTGGCGCTGTACGTAATCTCCAACGCCAACGGCGGCGATCTCGGCGCGGCGTTCGCTTCCAGCGATGTCGTCGTCCGGGCGCTGCTGATCGGCGGCGCGCTCGCCGGGTTGGCGATTTTGCTCTACCCCGGCAAGCTGCCCTATCCGTCGTGGCGCAGCACGCTGGTGACCGGCGTCAGCATCCCGCTGTCCGTCCTGATCGCCATGACGCTGATGCGCTGGCTGCCGCCTGCTGTCCATAGTGTGCTGGTGGATTCGGCGGACACGTCGCCTCTTATCGGCTTCGTCCTGCGGCTGTTCCCAGCGAGCATCACCCTGAATATCATGACGCTCTCCGGCTTGACCGTCGCCATCGGTCGCGTGGTCGATGACTCGATCGTCGTGCTGGAAAACATCTTCCGCCATGTTCAGGAAGGCGGCGACAAGCGCGAAGCGATCATCGAGGGCACGCGCGATGTTTCGGTTGCCATCTTCGCCGCGACAGTGATCACGGTGGTCGTGTTCCTGCCGCTCGGCTTGACCGGCGGCATCATCGGCGAAATCTTCCTGCCCTTCGGTCTCGCCGTGACCTACGCCCTGCTCTCCTCGTTCGTCGTGGCGATCACGGTCGTCCCGGTGATGGCGTATCTGCTGCTGGACAACCGCGAGATCAGCGGCGAGCATGAAAGCTGGCTTGAACGGCTCTACAACCCCATCCTGCGCTGGACGCTGGCATCGACCGGGCACCGCTGGGTCGTGCTGGGCGTTGCTGTCGTCTCACTGGTCATCGGCGGCGTGCTGTTCGCCAGCCGTCCACAGGCGTTCCTGCCGGCGCTCGGCGAGCCGCAGATCGCCGTGTCCGTCAGTCTTCCCGCCAGCACCAAGATCGCAGACACCAACACGCTGGTGAAGGAATTCGAGGATTGGGCGCAAACTTCGATAAATCCCGATGACATCGGCACGGTGCAAACGACCATCGGCAGCGGCGGCGATCTGGAAAGTCTGATCCTCGGCGGCGGTGGCTCGGTCAGCGAGAATGTCGCCCAGATCACCATCGGCATCCACCATCAGGACAAGCTCGACGCGCTGACGGCGGAAGTGCGCGCCAAAGCCCAGGAAATCTTCGGGGTCGAGAACGTCACCGTCTCCGCCGCGTCGCTTAGCGAGCAGGGTTTCGGCGGCTTCGCGCTGGTGCTGTCCGGTCCACAAGACGAACTCGCAGCGATCAACGACGACGTGATCGCAACGCTGAACAACGTCGATGGACTGACGAACGTCAGCAGCAGCCTCGCGCAGGCGGGCGGCGGCGGAGACAACGCCCCCACCAGCTTTATCCGCATCGACCAGCAGTCGGCGCTCAGCTTCACCGGCGAGCTGGAAACCGAGAATACCCTCGGCGTGACGGCAGCCGCGAAAGAGGCGATCCGCGCCATGTCCAACCTGCCGCCGGACGTAGTTGTCAGCGAAGGCTTCCAGTCCGCCATGCAGACCGAAGGCTTCGCCGGTCTCGGCAAGGCGATGGCTATCGCCATCGTCCTGGTGGTGATCATCCTGATCATCACGTTCGGGTCGTTCGTCCACTGGCTGGACATCATCCTCAGCATCATCGTTGCGCCCGTCGGCGCGGCGGTGCTGCTCACGCTCACCAACCGCGTGCTCGGCATCTCGGCGATGATCGGCTTGCTGATGCTCATCGGCATCGTCGTGACAAATGCCGTCGTGCTGATCGACCGCGTGCAGAGCAACCAGCGCGAGCGCGGCATGAATACCCACGACGCCCTGATGGAAGCGGGCAACCGCCGCCTTCGCCCAATCCTGATGACGGCGCTGGCGACCATCTTCGCGCTCGTCCCGCTGGCGGTCGGTCTCTCCGAAGGCGCGATCATCGCCTCGGAACTGGGTACGGTCGTGATCGGCGGTCTGTTCAGCAGCACGCTGCTGACGCTGATCGTCGTGCCGGTCGCCTACATGATGCTCGACCCGCTCAACCGCCGGCTGCGCAGACAGCGCCAGAATCCCCCCCAAGCCTGATCAAAACGGGCGACTCAATGGGTCGCCCGTCATTACATCAACCCGAATTGCACTCGCAGGGGCTTGGCGCCGCCAGGTCCCTTTGTTTCCTAGCCGATTGACTCTTCGCCCACCGGCGCCGCCTGATGCACGATATCGAGGTTCTCGCCAACCGCCGCGAAGCCCTTCAGCGCCCGGTCGAGATGTTCCTTGCGATGCGTCGCCATGTAGCTGGTGCGCAGCAGGCTGCTGCCGGGCGGCACGCCAGGCGGCAGAACCGGGTTGGTGTAAACCCCCGCTTCGATCAGCGCGTGCCATGCCAGCACGGTGCGGAAGTCGTCGCGGATCAGGATCGGGATGATCGGCGTGTTGCTCCTGCCGGTATCGTAGCCAAGTTCCTTCAAGCCCTTGCGCATGTATTCGGCGTTGTCCCACAGGTTCTCGACATGCTCCGGCTCGGTCTCCATGATGTTGAGCGCCGCCAGCGCCGCCGCCGCGTTGGGAGCGGGCAGCGCCGCCGAGAAGATCAGCGCGCGGGCATGATGCTGAATGAAGTGAACCACGTCCTTCGTCCCGGCGATGAACCCGCCGATGCTGGCGAAGCTCTTGCTGAACGTCCCCATGATCAGGTCGACCTCATCGGTCAGCCCAAAGTGCGCCGCCGTGCCGCGCCCGTTTCCGGTGACGCCTAAGCCGTGCGCGTCGTCCACCATGATGCGCGCGCCGTATTTCTTGCAGATTTGGACGATCTCCGGCATCGGCGCGATATCGCCGCCCATACTGTAGACACCGTCGATGACAACCAGCTTTCCCGCTTCGGCGGGCAGCTTGCTCAGCACGTCGTCCAGACTGCTGATGTCGCTGTGACGGAAGCGCCGCATTTCGCCCCGCGACATCATGCAGCCGTCAACGATGCTGGCGTGATCGTCCTTGTCGATGATGACGTAGTCACCCTTTTGCACCAGCGCCGTGATCGTGCCGACATTGGTCTGGTATCCCGTCGGGAAGACGAGCGCTGCTTCCTTGCCGACGAACTGCGCCAGCCGGCGGTCGAGTTCCAGATGCAGTTCGAGCGTGCCATTCAAAAAGCGTGAACCGGTCACGCTGGTTCCGTATCGTTCCACCGCATCCATTGCCGCTGCCCGCACGCGCGGATCGGTCGTCAGCCCCAGGTAATTATTGGAACCGCACATCACGACTTCCTTGCCCTCGAAGTGCGCTATCGCGCCTTCGGTATCGCTGAGTGCGCGAAAATAGGGATATACGCCCAGGGCGATGGCTTCCTTCGCCTGAGTATAGTCCCCTGCCTTATCGAACAAGTCCGCCACAGAGTATTCCCTTCTCTACTGATCGCATCGCGCATCCGTAATAACCCCGAAATTGTCGATTGGATTTGCGGACGCCGACTCTCCTGAATTCTAACAGAGCCGATTCGGTCGCACAACATTTACGCGAGCGCCGCCGCGAAAGTTCCGATTTTCACTTGCGCAGCGCTGTGGAACCGCGTTACAATGTCTGACAGGCTCGTCTCTGGCAAGAGGATGTGGATATGAATTCTCTGCTCGTTCGCAGGATTATCGTATTTGTTGTCGGTTTTGCGCTGGGCGCGGCGATTTCGGCTGCCTTCGTCATTCTGGTGCTGCCCTGGCTCGGTCCACAGGCTGGCATCCCGATTTCGATTGCCAAGTACGGCGTCCAGTATTTCTTCTGGACGGCGTTCCCGCTCGGCATTATGTTCATCATCTGGCTGGATTACTTCCTCGATACGCGCATCCTGCCCGAATAGCGGGCAGCCGGCTTGACCCTGAAGAACCCGCGTTGGCGGGTTCTTTTCGTTTCCCGTTTCGGCGTCAACAGGTCAAATCACGTGGAGCAGGTCGCGGCTTTGTAAGTGCTGAATTCTCGGCGACTCAGTTCCCGGCGAGCAGGTTCATCAGCCCGGCAACGCCCGTTTCGTGATGGATGCGCTGGCGCGTCATCTCCAGCCGGTTGTCAGTCGTGTGCAGCACGCCCGGCTCGGTCGTCACGGCGCGCCACACCGGCAGCGTTCTGACCACGTCCAGCACGGCATCGTCATAGCGCCCACCCGGATACGCCAGCATGTGCGGCGTCCTGCCGGTGTATGCCTGCAGGCTTTCGATAGCCCCAAGCAGCTCGTACACCAGAAAATCGTAGCCGCCTCCGCGCAGGTCGGAGTGCGTCTTGGTGTGCGACTCCATATCCATCCCGGCGTCCGACATCTCGCGAACCTGCCCCCACGACACATGCGCCGGATTGCTATCATCGGCTGTTTCGGTAATCACGAAGAACGTGCCCGTGAAGTTATACTGCTGCAGCACCGGAAACACGTTGTCGTAGTGATCGCTGTAGCCGTCGTCGAATGTCAGCACGACCGGGTTGTCGGGCAGCGGCGCGCCGGTCAGCAGCGCGGCGTCGAGGTAATACAGCGAAACCGGCGTATAACCGCCCGTGTACAGCGCGTCCATGTGCGCGCGAAACATGTCCGGCGTGACCGACAGGTCAATGCGGTACTCGTCGGCGTCTTCCGGCGCATCGCTGACGTAGTGATACATCAGGATCGGCACGCGAATACGGCGGAATGTCCCGTCCCACTCCGGCTCAACCCGCTCCAGCGCCGTCGGCGTTGGCGTCGAATCCGCCGTCTGTGCCAGCGCCGCGCCCTGTATAATCAGGCAGATGATCACCAACAAGCCGTACCGCACGCTTACCATCCGTGTGCTGTTCGCCGAAACCGGCAGCGCTTGCCTTCGCCGCCCGGTTCTGCGTGATAAATGATTATACTGTCAGGATAGCCGCAAAACACGTTCTGGCAAGGTACATATGTCCGACGTATGTACACTTTTTCCGGTTCGCGCCGGGAAAAGCGCGCAGTCTTTCGGCGGAATTTCAGTGAGAGCAATGCCTGTGGAAGTCGACGCACCCGTTTCACCCGCCAGATGGCGGCTTACCCTGCTTGCGCTCGTCGTGACACTGCTGGGCGGCGCGGCGCTGGCGCTCATCCTTGCGTTTGGCGATGCCGACCCACCCCGCGCGCCCCGTCTGGCGCTCAACCTGCGCGCGGACGGCGATCTGACGGATGCCGGCATGTTCGATGGCGCGAGGCTGCTCGCCTTTCCGCTCGACCTGACGCCTCCGTTCACCGTCGAGGTCGAAGCCAGCAATTCCGGCGCAGCGGGGTCGGCATGGGGTATCTGGCTGCGCGTCAGCAACCCGAACGGCAGCGTGCGCGACCTGCCGATGCTGGTCGATCAAACCGGCTACGTCGTTTCGGGGCTAGATGCGTCCACGTTCCGGCACGTCCAGTTCATGCATATCCAGCCCGGCAGCAACCGCCTGTATCTCCCTGTGGATCAAGCAAACACGGCGGTCTTTCGCATCAACGACGAAATCTTCGCGACCGTCCTGCTTCCGGGGACTGTCGAAGCGGCGGGTCTGGCGCTGGACGGCGCGGCAGTCGTCGATTGGAGGTCTATCAAAACCTATACCGCTGGCTAATTCTTGTACCATTTTTCACGATTTGATAGTTTTTGGTAGCTGCCATCAGGTAGAGTCGCGGCTTATGGAGCATACTTCACGCATATCCGGCTTTTACAAGCGCCCACTGGCGGAGCGCGCCGCGCTCGTTGCCGAGTGGGCGCAGCTTTCCCCCGCCGAACAATCGGTGCTGCTCGGCATCGGCGGGCTGAACGCCGCCCAAGCCGACAACATGATCGAAAATGCCGTCGGCGTCTATGCCCTGCCGCTCGGCATCGCCACCAACTTTCTGATCAACGACGAAGATTACCTGATCCCGATGGTGGTCGAAGAACCGTCGGTCGTGGCGGCGGTCAGCAACGCCGCCCGGCTGTTCCGCGAAGGCGGCGGCTTCACCACGTCCAGCGACGAGCCGATCATGATCGGGCAGATTCAGGTGCTGGACATTGAGGATGTATACGTCGCGGCGGGCGCGGTCAAGGCGCAGCGTAAACGCCTCGTTGATCTTGTCAATGAGGAGATTGGCGGGGTCATGGTCACGCTCGGCGGCGGCGCGCGTGACATCGAAGTCCGCCCCTTCCCCGATTCCCCTGTCGGCGCAATGCTGATCGTTCACCTGATCTACGATACCCGCGACGCGATGGGCGCGAACACCATCAACACCGCTGTCGAGTATCTCGCACCGCACATCGAAGCGCTGACAGGCGGGCGTGTCAACCTGCGCATCCTCAGCAACCTGGCTGACCGCCGCAAAGCGCGCGCCGAAGGCATGATCCCGGCGACGGCGTTGGCGGCAGGCAACCTGACCGGTGATCAGGTGGTCAAGGCGGTGGTCGAGGCGGGGGCATTCGCGGCAGTCGATCCGTACCGCGCGGCGACCCACAACAAGGGCATCATGAACGGCATCGACGCGGTGGCGATTGCGACCGGCAACGACTGGCGCGCGCTCGAAGCCGGAGCGCACGCCTATGCCGCGCGCGGCGGGCAGTACATGAGCCTGACCCGCTGGTGGCAGGACGACGACGGCAGCCTGCGCGGCTCGCTGGAAATCCCGCTGGCGGTCGGCATTGTCGGCGGCGCGACGCGGGTGCATCCGGCGGCGCAGGTCGCCCTGAAGATATTGGGCGTGTCGTCGGCGCGGCAGCTTGCCGAAATCATGGTCGCCGTCGGCTTGGCGCAAAATTTCGCCGCCATCCGCGCGCTGGCAACCGAGGGCATCCAGCACGGGCATATGCGGATGCACGCCCGGCAGATCGCCGTCGCCGCCGGAGCTTCGGACGAGATGGTCGCGCGCGTCGTCCGGCAGATGATCGACGAGGACAACATCCGCCCGGAGCGCGCGCGGGCAATCGTGAACGAGCTGAAGGGCGACCATTCGTGACGCTGCAAACCCCCACGCCCAAACTGGTGCGCCAGTACGTTCGCAGGTTCGACGACGGACGCGACGGCATCATCGACCGGGCGCTGCTCGACCTGTTCCGCACGTTCCCCGAAAACGCCCGGCTGAATCATATTCTGTTCAAGGTGCTGGGGCTGAATTCGCTCAACAGCACCGGCAATATCGCCGTGACACCCGCCGCGAAACATATCCAGAGCCTCAATATCGACGCGCGGCTGGAACAGGGCGATCCGGCGCTGGTCAACGACATCGCCCTGACGCCGGTCAAGGAAGGCAAGACCGTCCGGTTCTACGCCTTCGCGACGAAGTACTGTAGCTGGCACGCCCCGGACGCCTATCCGATCTTCGATGGCATCGTCGGCAGGCTGATCAGCGAATACCAGCGTGTGGACAAATTCGCCTTCTTCTGGAAACACGATTTGACCGCCGATTACCTTCGCTTCAAGCAGATCGTCGACAGCTTCCGGCAGCACTACGGCTTGACGGAGTTCAGCTTCAAGGATTTGGACAAGTTCCTGTGGCGCTACGGCAAGGATTATTTCGGCAAGGCGGGATAACGGGAGAAATCGAAAGAAGATTGAACCGCCAGGACGCCAAGTAAACAAAGGGAAAAGGACAGTAACCCATGATGAATGGCAGCAATCCCAGTTTTCTGATGCGACCGGACAAGCCGGTCGGCATCGTCGGCTACGGCGCTTACGTTCCGCGCTACCGGCTGCCCGGCAGCGAAGTCGCGCGTATCTGGACGGGCGGCTTGAGCGGCAGCCCGGTGATGGAGAAAGCCGTCGCCGGTCCCGACGAGGATGTGACCACCATGTCGGTCGAAGCGGCGCGTAACGCGCTCGCCCGCGCCGGCATTGACCCGGCATCACTGCGTGCCGTTTGGATTGGCAGCGAGAGCCACCCGTATGCCGTCAAGCCGACCAGCACGATTGTCGCCGAAAGCATCGGCGCGTCGCCCAACATTCAGGCGGCGGACTGGGAATTCGCCTGCAAAGCCGGAACCGAAGCCGTGCAGGCGTCGATTGGCATTGTCGGCAGCGGCATGGGCGCGTACACGCTCAGCATCGGCATGGATACGGCGCAGTCGCGCCCCGGCGACGCGCTCGAATACACGGCGGCATCCGGTGGCGCGGCGTTCATCCTCGGTGCGGCGGAAGAAGCCTGCGCGGTGTACCAGGGCAGCTACAGCTTCGTCACCGACACGCCCGACTTCTGGCGGCGCGCCGACGAGAGCTACCCGTCGCACGGCGAGCGCTTCACCGGCGAGCCAGCCTACTTCAACCACAGCGTCTCGGCGGCGAGCAAGCTGATGGAGATGATGGGCACGCAGGCGAGCGACTACACTTACGCCGTCTTCCACCAGCCGAATGTCAAAGTCCCGCAGCGCGCCGCCGCGATGGTCGGCTTTACCGACGAACAGATCAAGCCGGGGCTGCTGGCGAACGAGGTCGGCAACGTGTATTCCGGCTCGTGTATGCTGGGCTTGACGGCGATCCTCGACATCGCCAAGCCGGGCGACCGCATCCTGATGACCAGCTACGGCAGCGGCGCGGGTTCGGACTCGTTCGACCTGCGCGTGACCGAGCGCATCGACCAGATACGCGACCGCGCGCCCAAGACTCGCGATTACATCGCCCGCCGCACGGTTGTCGATTACGCCACCTACGTCCGCTATCGCGGGCTGCTGAAGGACTGACCAATCTGAAATCGACGTTGTAGGGGCGCGACATGTCGTGCCCCTACGCGAGAGAGGATGCGAAATGAGAGATGTAGCAATCATCGGCGTCGGGCAGACGCCGGTTGGAGAACACTGGGATTCGAGCCTGCGGATGCTGGCGGCGGATGCCGTCCGCGCCGCCATTGAC
>JADLHH010000348.1 GCA_020848855.1 Anaerolineae bacterium
AATTTGATACAGTTCGGCGTTGTGCAGCGCCAATGCCGCCTGTGTGGTGATGCCGTTGAACAGACGCAGATTGTTGTCGTCATAGACGGTGCTGCGGCTGAACAGCGTGAGCATCCCCATCAGCGTTTCGCCGTGCCGGAGTGGTGAAGTTATCCCACTGGCGAAACCGTTGATCGGAAGCTTGGAGCCTTCCCAGAGCAACGCTTCGCTGGAACGAACGCCCTGAGCGATGAATCGCTGATCCACGGGCGTTATCGGTTCGCCAAAGCGGTCGTAGGCGCGCGAGTCAATAATCTGTCCACGCTCATCGAGCAGGTGGATCATCGCGACATCGCCGGGCAGGCGTTCCAGGACGAGGCTGACGATCAGCGTGAGCAGGTCGCTGATTTCGAGGTGCTGGTTGAACTGCTCGCTGATGCTCAACAGTGCTTCAAGCTGCTGCGTGCGCCGGTGGAGCGCATCTTCAAGCTGGCGCGCGCGGATTTTGCTGCGGGCGCGCGCCAGAAGCTCCTGCGGCGCGAACGGCTTCTCCAGATAGTCATCTGCACCGAGGTTCAAGCCGCGTTCGACATCGGCAGGGGCGGTCGCGTTGGCGGTGATGACAATCGTGGGGATGGACATCGTCTGTTCGTCGGCGCGCAGCAGCCGCAGGACTTCAAACCCATCCAGCCGGGGCATACGGATATCGAGCAGAATCAGGTCGGGCAGGATTTGTTTCGCCGTTTCGATGGCGGCGTATCCGTCGCTGACTCGTTCGACCCGGTAACCATCACGTTCGAAAATGTGCTGGAGCATGATCGTCGTGTTGATTTCGTCGTCGGCGACCAGAACTAACGGTGAATACGTCGGGTTTGTCATAGCATCTGTAACCGGGACTTTGGCTTTACCACAGGCAATGTTAAAATTCGACTTTACTGATCATAAGCGTGAAATTGATTGCGATGCACAAACATTACGCGAGCGAATTCCGGCGATCCTTGCTCATCGGTGTAGCGATTGGGCTGGTGCTGGCGTTGGTGTTCGCCGCTGGCTTTTTCGCGCGCGATTTCATCACGCTTGCACCGGGCATCGCCGCGCCGCGCGACAGTTACCCGCTGCTCGACGAGGTTCAGGGGCTGCTGGATCGCCACTTTCTACGCGAGCAGCCGCCGCAGGATGTGCGCGAATACGCCGCTATTCGCGGCGTGTTGTCTGCGCTGAACGATCGTTTCACGTTTTTCATCGAGCCGCCGGTCGCCGCCAGCGAATCCGATGCGCTGGCTGGGACATACGGCGGAATCGGTGTGCAAATCAAGCGGAACCAGAACGGAGATATCGAGCTGTATCCGTATGACGACAGCCCGGCGCAGAAAGCCGGGATCGCCAACGGCGATATTCTGCTGGCGGTAAATGGCGAGCCGCTCAGCGCGGATGTGCCGCAGGACAGCATCGATCAGATGATGCGCGGCGAAGTCAAGGATGGCAGCGGCGTCGAACTATCGGTCAGGCGTGTCGCCAACGGCGCGGAATTCACACAGTTCATCGCCTTCGAGGTGATCAACGTACCATCGGTCATCTGGCGTGTGCTGCCGGAAGATGCGGCGCTTGGCTATGTGCAGATCACACGGTTCACCGGGCGGACACCGGACGAGTTGAAGACGGCGCTGGCTGACCTGACCACGAGCGACGTGCGGGCGCTGGTGCTCGACCTGCGGAATAACACCGGTGGGCTTCTGGACGAATCGATCCAGGTGGCGAACGCCTTCGTCGAGGCGGGTCCGCTGGTCTACCAGATTGACAACAGCAGCGAGCGGGTGTTTGAGGCGCAGCCCGGCAACATGCTGACTGACCTGCCGCTCGTCGTGCTGGTCAACAATTACACCGCCAGCGGAGCAGAGCTGGTCGCAGGAGCGATCCAGGACGATCAGCGCGGCGTGCTGATCGGTCAGAAAACCTATGGTAAAGGGACGGTGCAGCAGATTTTTCCATTGTCGGACAAGTCATCGCTGCACGTCACGTCTGCCGAGTGGCTGACGCCTCTGCGCCACGCGCTGGATACCGTCGGGCTGGAGCCGGACATCGCTATGATCCCGGATGCGCAGGGGCGCGACGTGGAACTGGGCGAAGCGGTGCGTTACCTGCAAGGTATCCTGCAGGAGACCGCGATGGCTGGTGGGTGACCGGTGGCAGAATTGAATGATGACGAAAGGACGTGATTCCGGTGGCTGAAGGAAGCGGGATCAAAGTGATTGCTCGGAACCGACGAGCCAGTCATGACTATCATCTTGAAAAAACCTACGAAGCCGGTCTCGTGCTGCGCGGCTCGGAGATAAAGTCGATTCGCGCCAACCGTATCAGCCTGCAGGAAGGCTTCGTGCAGGAACGCGAAGGCGAACTATGGCTGATGAACGTTCACGTCACGCCCTACGAGCAGGCGGGCGTGTATGGCTACGTCGAACCGATGCGCCCGCGCAAGCTGCTTCTGCATAAGAAGGAAATTGCGCAGATCATCAGCCGAATGCGCGAGCGCGGGTACACGGTCGTGCCGACGATGGTCTTTTTGCAGCGGGGTAGGGCGAAGATCGAAATCGCGCTGGCGCGTGGTAAGAAGCAGTATGACAAACGCGCTGACCTTGCTCGCCGCGACAGCGATCGCCAGATTCAGCAGGCGCTGAAGGATCGCTACCGGGAATGAACGTGCTCCCCGACTCGATCCGTGCGCTGAATCGGCTGCCGGAATCCGAAAAGCTGGCGTTTTACCGCACGCTGCTGCCGGACTGGCTGCTCGCTGAGTACAACATCGATCACGATGCGCTCACAGTTGATGGTCAGAAGGTTGTCTGTATCCGCTGCCCGGAAGGCAGCCGCGCGTTCGAGTTTTCGCTGCGGCGGCAGGCGACCGACATCGACCCCATGCTCTATCTGAACATGGCGGACACGTTCAACAATCAGCTTTTGGTGCTGCTGGTCGTCAGTAACAACCCCGACGCGCCACGTTTTAACATCGACTTCGACCTCGATGGCAACCGGACTCAGCTTGGTACAGTCTCGCGCAATATTCCCGCAGAGCTTGCGGCGATGCAGGCTGGACTCGCGCCGGGGCAGGTGCGCGCCGGGCTGCGCATCTTTCGCAGGCTTGTGCCGGTGTTCGAGCAGTTCATCGCCCGTCTGGGACACACACTGTTTTTCATCGAGCCGCTGGCGTACCACAACGCCGTCGTTTTCGAGCGCTACGGCTTCAGCTATGTACGCGGCTATCAGGAAATGGTACGCATCGACCGCGAATTCCACCCTGGGGGTGAGCTTCATGCCCGGCTGACGCCTGAGAACCCGTTTCGCCAGCCGGATGCGTGGGGATCGGTGCGTGGGCGCGCGTGGGCAATTCATGATGGCATTCTAGGGCATCCCTTCACCGGCTTTCAGATGTACAAGCGGCTCGGCGTGGAGGCAGGCAAGCAGACCTTCAATGGTCAGCGATGGTGATCCCGTATATCAGCCGCGAGGATGTCAGCGCGGCGTTGTCATCCCTGATACACGCGGCGAGCGGAGCCGAATCGACCGGGCTGGAACACCTGCTGCTGGTTGATCTGCGCGTCACCGCTCCCGACATGCCCGCCGGTGACGACGTGCGCCGGTTCGTCGTGCGCGACCTGCTTGTTACCGAAATCACGGCAGCGCTTGTCGAAAGCCGGCAAACGTTCGGGTTGGCTGCGCCGGACATTCGTACGTCGCTCGCCGGGGAACTGATCGCGCTGGCGGACAGTATCGCCGCCAACTCGCACGAACTGACTGCCTGGTGCGTGCTTTACTACCGTTTCGTACGCGCCGATCTGTCGTTTTCGGTCGAGCGGCTGGCGGAACTACTCGCCGTTCATACTCGAACGATCGCGCGGTATACCGACGAGGCGATAGACCTGCTGACGCAGCGATTGATCGCGGCGGAGCAGGCTGCCCGACGGCAGCATCTGCGGCGACGCCTGTATGCGCAGCTACCGTACAGTGTTCCGGTGCATCTGTTCGGGCGCGAGGCGGCGCTGCAATCTGCCGAGGATGTGCTGTCGTCACTGTCGCCGCGCCATATCCTGATCACCGGCGATGCAGGAATCGGCAAAACGGCATTCGTTCAGGAGTTGGTGCGCCGCCAGATTGATGCCGAAAATCTCGATCATCTGGTCTGGCTCAACCAGCCCGCCACGGTTTCATCTGTTCGGCATCAGCTTGCCGAGGCGCTGCTGATGCGTCCCGAATCAGTGCAGGATGAACAGGTTACGCTTCGGGATTACCTGCTGCTGTACCGGGTGGCGGTCGTGCTGGACGAAATCGACCTTATGGCGTCTGACTCTGAGGCATTCGCCGATCTTCTGCGTGACCTCGGCGCGGCGCTCGTCTGCCTGATCAGCCGTGCGCGAATCGCACTTGAAGGCGTCACCGCTCGGCTCCATTTGACTGAACTAGCGCGCGCGGAAGCCGAGGTCGTTGTTCGAGAAACGCTGCGGCTGCACCCGACGCTCAGCGCCGATGATCGACAGGCAATTGCGTTCGATCTATATGAGCATATCGGTGGGAACCCGCTGGCGCTGCGGCTTGCTGCCGGGCTATGGGAAATGAGCGACGACTGGGCAGCGCTGGAGTCTGGTATTCACGCTGGCATTCTGGCGCGGCTGTTTGACGGACTGAGTATCGACGAACGCCATGCCTGGGCGTCGCTGGCACTGCATCCACATCCGGTGTCCATCACTGTACTAGCTGGGCTGTGGGGCATTTGCTCCGAAGCATTTGGCGTGCTCCAGCGGCTGCTGCTTGCCGAACCGGGCGAACCGGGTGAGGTGATGCTCGTTGATACTGCGCGCGATTTCATCCGGGCGCAGTACGCAGCCCGAAGCGACGTTC
>JADLHH010000349.1 GCA_020848855.1 Anaerolineae bacterium
GTTCACAACGCTCTTGTAGGGGCGAACCCACGTGTTCGCCCGCTGGGGCAGACACACAGGTCTGCCCCTACAAAACACCTATGACCCTTTTTGACCTAAATGGCTATTTTGATGCGATGACCCTGGTCATCTCGACCGCTGATAGGGGCTGCAAAATTCGATTTCGGATAGCCGAGACGTATAGGGCAGCCGGCTGAACGTGACGAGCGGCGCGGGGCAATGCTGACGAGTCACGAAGCGCCGGAGCGCTGCGCCGACGTACCACCAAGATGCTGGATAGACGCGCCACACGATTCACGGATGATGAGATCACTGTAGACGATGGTCTTGACCGGGATGGTGTCTTCGCCCTGAATGAGGCGATGGAGCTTCTGGAGCGCCAGCACGCCCATCTCGTACTTGGGGATGTTGACGGTGGTCAGCGGGGGGCGCGTGTAGGCGCTTTCCAGCGTATTGTCGATACTGGCAATGGCGATGTCTTGTGGGATTTTCAGACCCATCTCGCGGATGGCTTCCATCGCCCCAAATGCGGTTTTGTCGCTGATGGCGATCACCGCCGTCGGATACTCGACTTGTCCCAGAATTTCCTTCATCTGGACATACCCCTTGAGGGGATGACCGGAAACGGGTTTGGGCATCCATTTGGGTGGAATCTGCAAGCCGGCTTCTGCCAGGGCAGCCAGGCAGCCCCGCAGACGGTCGACCAGGCTGCTGTACTTCGGCGGTCCCTGCAGCAGGGCGATCTTACGATGCCCGAGGCTGAGCAGATGACGGGTGATCTGATAACCCGCCATGAAATTGTCGCCCAGCACGCAGGGTAGGCGCTGCTCGTCAATGTGATTTTCGACCAGGACAATCGGGATGCTCAGGCTTTCCAGTTGGATGACCATTTCCGGCGTGATATCGCCGTCGTTGGCAACGACGACGCCCGATACCTTCTGGGCAAGCCCGCGCTTGAGCACGTCGATACTGCCCTTCGTTCGGTCGAACATCGACAGGACGACATGATAGCCCAGGCGCTCGGCTTCGGTCTGGAAGCCGCGGATGATCTCACCGTAGAAAACGTCGCTAATTACCGGCACGGAATACTGCTCGATCAACAGCCCAACCGATTCGCCGTGATCGCCGTTGGTGTTGGGCTTTACCTTGTAACCCAGATCGGCAATCGTCGCCCATATACGCTGGGCAGTTTCGGGTGGAATGCCGGGCTTGTTGTGTATCACCATCCACACCGTCGTCGGCGAAACCTGAGCGGCTTTGGCAACAGTGCGCATGTTCGGTTTCACTTTGCTCAAGGTCGTCGCCTCCATTTGTTTACTAAACAATACTGATTATACCGGTGTACACGTTTGTTGACAAGCAGATATGAACACCGTAGAATAGTGTATAAAGTGCAAATTAGGTATGCCTATGCTCGGAATACACAGTCAACCCTGTGTGTTTCCAGGCGAACAAAATTGGTTTGTTTAGTGAACATTTGTGTGCCATGCACAACAATCTCATTGTTTCACATTTTTCCAGCCAGGAGAACCCCGAAATACCTTCGCGCGGGGTGCTGCCTGGCTTTTGTCATTTACTCCACTTGCCGGGCGGCTACCTTTCATGAACACCATTAAGATCGATCTCGATCGTCACTTAGGTTCCATCAATCGCACTTTGTTTGGCGGGTTTGCTGAGCATCTGGGACGCTGCATTTATGGCGGCATCTACGAACCCGGCTCGCCGCTGGCAGACAGGGATGGTATGCGAACCGACGTGCTCGATGCGCTGCGACGCTTGAACATGCCGGTGATACGCTACCCCGGCGGCAATTTCGTCTCAGGTTATCGCTGGATGGACGGTGTGGGACCGGTCGAAAACCGCTCCGCGCGTCCAGAGCTTGCCTGGGAGACGATTGAGCCGAATCATTTCGGAACCAACGAATTTGTCACATTCTGCCGCAAAGTCAATGCCGAGCCGTATTTCGTTGTCAACTGTGGCGACGGCGATATGCGCGAAGCGCGGGACTGGGTTGAATACTGCAATGGCGCGCAGAACACCGCGCTCGCCAACCTGCGCCGCGAACATGGTTATGCCGCACCGCACAACGTTCAGTATTGGGGCATCGGCAACGAGGTCGATGGTCACTGGCAAATCGGCTACAAAACACCGCAGGAATACGCCCGCGCCTACAAGGAATTCGCCAAAGTGATGCGCTGGGTGGACCCGTCCATCAAGCTGCTGGCGTCCGCGGTTTCGAACTGGAGCGCCGAATTTGTCGAGCGTACCAACCTGCTGCTCGACCAGGCGGCGGATTTTATCGACTATCTTGCCATCCACTGGTATGTTGGCAACCCGGAACACGATTTCGCCAAGTATATGACAACGTCCGAGTTTTTCGAGGAACGCATCAGCGTCGTCGAGGGACTCATCCGGGCGATGAAGCTGCAGCGAAACATTAAGCGCCCGATTGGGATCGCCGTTGACGAATGGAACGTGTGGTACCGGGCGCGCGGCGAAACACTGGAAGAGCGCAACAACCTGGAAGAGCGCTACAACCTGGAAGATGCTCTGGTCGTGGCGATGCATTTCAACGCCTTCATCCGTCATGCGCAGGTGGTGAAGATGGCGAACATCGCCCAGATCGTCAACGTTATCGCCCCCATCTTCACCAGTCCGAATGGGCTGTTCCTCCAGACAATCTTCCATCCATTTGAGCTTTACAGCCGCGCCTGTGGCAGTACGGCGCTGGATGCCTTCTGGGAAGGCGATACGTTTTCCGGGGGCAGTTATACCGGGCTGCGGACGCTGGATGTCGCCGCGACGCTGGACGAGGCGAACAAATCGCTGACGATCTTCGTCGTCAACCGCAGCGAAACCGATGCAGTTGAGACCCGGATCGCGCTGGACAGCGGCTGCTTCGCCGGTTCGGTGCAAGCGCAGGTGATCAACGGACCCGACATTCGGGCTGAAAACTCGTTCGATCACCCCGATACTGTTGATGTTTCCACGGCTGATCTGCGAGTAGAAAGGAAGGAATTCGTCTACACGTTTGAGCCACACTCAGTCACGGTTCTTGTCAGTGCTCTCGAGTGAAACAAATACCTTGTTCACGCAAGAATACTGTCCTGTTTATCTTGGAGGAAAACAATGAAAAAGAATACGCTTTCGAGGCGCGATTTTCTGAAGCAGGCTGCTGCAGTTACAGCAGCGAGCGCCGTGCCGCCCCAGGTACTGGCGCTTCATGGAAAGAGCCTCCTAGCCGCCCAGATAGAGGAAGTGGCGCCGGGCGTCCCCAGGAATGAGTGCATCATTCTGGAGAACCCGACCGGAACGGTTCTCCCGGCGGATGACTTCAACCGCTGGCGTCCTGGCATCATGTCCGCTTCAACCGGGCATCAGCAGCTTTCACTGGATGCGCTGTGGTATATCGACCCGGATGCAGGCGTCGCTGGCGTGTGGGATAATGCCCTGGCAGCCGAGAAGCCGATCTACAACGAAGACTACACCCAGATGACCGTCAAGCTGCGCGAAGGGCTTTACTGGAGCGACGGCGTGGAGTTCACGGGCGACGACCTGTACTACACGGTTGATGTTCAGATGCAGACGCCCGGCTTTCAGTATTCCGGTCTGTTCTCGGGCAGTATTGACCACATGGAACAGCCCGACAAATATACCGTCGTCTTCTACCTGAAATCCGCGAACTCGCGCTTCCACGCCGCTTTTACCGTCCGCTGGGCTGCCTGCTTCATCATGCCCAAGCACATCTTCGAGCAGCAGGAAGACCCGCTGGCGTACAAATTCTATCCGCCGGTCAGCCTGGGCGCCTACACCCTCAAGGATTTCGACCCGAACGGCAAGTGGTTCCTGTGGCAGCTTCGTGAAGACTGGCAGCGGACATCCGTCGCGCTCCTTGGTGAGCCGACGATCAAGTACGCGATGTACATTGACCCGGGTCCCAGCGACAAGCGTGTTATCGCCCAGACAGCACACCAACTGGACGTAATCCACGACATTACGCCGGAAGGTCGTATCACGCTGGCGCGCACCAGCCCGACTTCGGTCGGTTGGTTCAACGGGTTCCCGTGGGCGCACCCCGATCCCACCCTCCCGGCGGTCATTTACAACAACGAAGTCCCCGGCTTAGATAAAAAAGAAGTCCGCTGGGCGCTGACGCTGGCGATTGATATCGTGCAGGTCGCTATGGCATCGTATCGCGGCGCGGCAACCATCTCCGCCATCCACGTCCCGCCGACTGGTCTGTACCCGCAGTACTATCACGACCCGCTGGAACCGTGGCTGAATGACTTCACAATCAAGGTGGGTGGTGAGGACTATAAGCCCTATGATCCGACCGCTGGGCAGCGGATTGCCGACACCGCCCGTCAGTCCCTGGGCGACCTGGTGCCGACCGATCCCGAGATCATCAAGCGGTATATCGGCGCTGGCTGGTGGAAATATGACCTGGCAGCGGCTGAGCAGTTGATGCTGGACGCCGGGATGCAAAAGATCAACGGCACGTGGGCGCTGCCGGATGGCTCGCCGTTCTCCGTCCCGTTGATGAGCATGAACGAGACCAACCCGACGATGAACCGTGCTGCGTCAATGGTCGTCGAAAACTGGCGGACGTTCGGCATCGACACCAGCCTGGACTCTCAGGCGAGTCCGTGGCCGATCATGGTCGCTGGCGAGTACAAAGCGAACCTGGCGTGGACGATTGAGACCTGGGGTGGCGACCCCGACCTGTTCTTCTTCCTCCAGTTCTGGCACTCAAAGTTCTATGTCCCCAGCGGGGAGAACTCGGCGGGCAGCAACAGTATGCGTTGGAAGAACCCGGAACTCGACCGGATCATCGAAGCCATCCAGCAGATTTCCTTCGACGATCCGCAGGGCATCGAGCTTGGGCAGGAATTCTGCAAGCTCGCCGCGCAGGAAATGCCCATCACGCCGTTGATGGCGTACAACGTCTTCACGACGATGGACACCACCTACTTCACGGGGTATCCATCTGTGGATGATCCCTATACCGATCCGGTGCCGAATTGGGGTAATACTAAATACATGTTCGTCAAGATGCATCCGGTTGGGTCCTGATCGGGTCGCTTCAGAGCAGGCACTGCCTCGATGGGTGGTGACAAGAACTTGAATGCGATAACCGAAGCAAGTCAGCAGTAACGACGTTCGACCCCTCCACTGTGGTTGTCTTCACCGGCGACCACGGTGGAGGGTCTTGTTCATAGTGGAAATGACTCGTATGCGAAAATTCATCCTCCGGTATCTGATTCCGCGAACACTTCAATTCCTGACGATCATTTTCGTCGGGATCACCGTCACGTTTATCATCCCCCGGCTGTCTCCAACCGACCCGGTCGAAGCCCAGATAGCCGTGATGATGGCACGCGGCAACTCCCTCGACGCGCAGTCCGTCGAGTCCCTGCGCGCTGCGCTGACAGAACTGTACGGGCTGTCCGGCGGTCCGGTTGAGCAGTAGAGTGCTGTCTGGGGACGCTTGCTGCGGGGCGATCTCGGTCCGTCGCTTGGCAATTTCCCGACGCCGGTCTCCGAGATGATCGGTCAAGCCCTGCCGTACACGCTCAGCCTGTTGATCCCCGCGTTGATCATATCGTGGATATTTGGCAACATTCTGGGCGCCATGTCCAGTTACTATCCCGACAACAAACCCTTAGGCGTGATCGAAGTGCTGGGGCAGGCGGTTCGACCGATTCCGTACTACATCGTGGCAGTGGTGCTGCTGGTCGTGTTCGCTTATTTCGTCCCAATCTTCCCGTTCAGCGGGGCTTACCCGGTCGGGACTCGCCCAGATTGGACGTCGCTCGACTTTATCCTGACATACCTCAAACATGCCGTGCTGCCCGCAGCCACGCTCGTACTGGTCGGGTTTGGCGGCTGGTTCGTGGGCATGAAGTCGCTCACTTCCAACATCATCTCGGAAGATTACGTGGTGTACGCCGAAACTGCCGGATTGAAGAAGAACAAAATCCTCGTCCAATACATCATGCGCACCGCCCTGCTGCCGCAGCTTACCGGGCTGGCATTGTCGCTCGGATCCGTGTTCAGTGGCGCCCTCATCATGGAGATCGTTTTTGGTTACCCAGGGATCGGCAGCCTGACGATGGTTGCGGTCTTCAGAAACGATTATTCTATGATCATGGGTATCGCCATTTACTCGATCATCGGGGTTGCCGCCGCGGTATTCATCATGGACTTGCTCTACCCGCTGTTCGACCCCCGGGTGCGCTACCAATAGGAGAGGAAAAATGCTTAGAATTCTGCGCGATCTCCTCAAATATGATGGTCGCTTCCGTATCGCCTTTATCTTTCTGGTTGTCGTGTTACTGATGGTCATTTTGTCGTTCATTTCGCCCTACGACCCAAACAAGTCGTTTGTGGTGGCGTTGGACGCGGCTCCTTCGCTGGATCACCCGTTCGGCACCAATTCGCGCGGGCAAGACCTCTTCTGGTGGCTGACCTTTGCCGTGCGTAATTCGCTTTTCCTGGGTGTGGTGACCGCGATCATTTCCCGCGTGATTGCCGTGCTGGTCGGTCTGACCGCCGGCTACCAGGGGGGCTGGCTCGACCGGGTGCTGATGGCGATCAACGATACGTTTGTGGTGCTGCCGCTGTTACCCATCCTGATCCTGCTGGGTTTCCTGCTGCGCGACCGCATGAACCTGTTTTCCCTGGCAGTCATACTGGGGCTGTTCGGCTGGTCGTTTGACGCTCGCCTGATTCGCTCGCAGGTGCTCAGCCTGAAGGAACGCTCATTTACCCGCACAGCGGTTTATTCGGGAACCGGCGGGTTCTGGATCACCATCCACGAACACCTGCCCTTCGTGCTGCCGATTGTGTTCGCCACGACCATCAACAACATTCTGTGGTCGATTGGCATGGAAGTCACGCTGAGTATTCTGGGACTTTCCGATTTGACCACGCCTACGCTGGGAACCGCGCTCTTCTGGGCGAACCAGCACGGGGCACTGGTGGCGGGTGTGTGGTGGTGGATCGCCGCGCCGACGCTGGTGGCTATCATCCTGTTCCTCGGCTTGTATATGCTGTTCACGAGCATCAACGAATACATCGACCCGCGGACCCGTTTGCGCTTGATTGGAGGCTGACTCGTGACCTTATTGAGCGTACAAAATCTGCGCGCGTATTACCGGACTGAGGTGTATGGAATCTCGCGGACGGTGCGGGCTGTCGACGGGGTTTCGTTTGACCTCCATCCAAATGAGATTTACGGCGTGGCAGGCGAGTCGAGCTGCGGCAAAACCACCCTGATCAAAGTGATCTCCGGCAATATCAAACCCCCGCTCAAGGCGCTTGAGGGGAGTGTCAATTACACCTTTGGCGATTACAAGATCGACATGCTGCAGGCTACGCAGGATGAGCTGCGCCGGAACGTTCGCTGGAAGCAGATTTCGTATGTGATGCAGGGGTCGATGAGCGTGCTCAACCCGGTGCGCCGGGTGATCGCGACCTTCAGGGACATTGTCGATACGCACGAGCACATCACCGACCAGCAGAAATTCCTCGAAGAAACGCGCGCTCACGTCAACCGGTTAGGGCTTCCGACCGACGTGCTGAACGCCTATCCGCACCAGCTTTCCGGTGGGATGCGCCAGCGCGTGGCAATTGCCCTGGCGACGGTGTTCAAGCCTTCCCTGATTATCGCCGACGAGCCGACCACCGCGCTGGATGTCGTGGTGCAGCGCGGCGTTCTGCAAATGATGAAGGATATTCAGTCGGTTAGCGGCAATACGGTGCTGCTGGTCACCCACGATATGGCGGTTCACGCCAACGTGGCGGATCGCGTGATGATCATGTACGCAGGCAGGATTGTGGAGGAAGCGCCGACCGAGAGCATCTTCAATGCGCCGCTTCACCCGTACACTCAGCACCTGATTCATTCGCTGCCGATGATCGGCGAAAAATCGACGAAGGCGAGCCTGAAAGGGTCGCCGCCGAACCTTGCCAACCCTCCGAGCGGCTGCCGGTTCCACCCGCGCTGCCCGTTTGTGATGGACGTGTGCCGAACCGAAGTGCCCGATCTGGTGACGATCAAGGATCGGCATCGCGTCGCCTGCCACCTGGTCAAGGAGGGGTCTGCATGAGCGCCAGTGAAAAACTGCTGGATGTCCAGCATGTGACGGTCGAATTCCATATTGGCGGGCTGGTGGGGGGCACGCTGCTGACAGCGGTGAACGATATTTCGTTCTCGCTTGACCGCGATAAGCCGGAAATTCTCACACTTGCCGGCGAAAGCGGCAGCGGCAAAACCACGCTGTCGCGCCTGCTGCTGCGCGACCTTGCGCCGACACGCGGCAGGGTGCTGTTCGAAGGACGCGACCTGTCCACCATTCGCAAGCGCTCCGAGTTTAACGAGTTCATCAAGAAAGTCCAGCCGGTTTTCCAGAACCCGTTCGAGACGTTCAATCCCCTGCGGCGGGTCGATGCTTACCTGTTCGATACGGCGATGAACTTTCGCATGGCGTCCAACCGTCGGGAGGCGGCGAACGTCGTGGACGAAGCGCTCCGCAACGTCGGCTTGTCGCTGGACGAAGTGCGGCAGCGCTACCCGCACGAGCTTTCCGGCGGGCAGATTCAGCGCGTGTCGGTGGCGCGGGCGCTGATCTCCAAGCCGAAGCTGATCCTCGCCGACGAGCCGGTTTCGATGGTGGACGCCTCGCTGCGCATGGAGATCGTCAACCTGTTCCAGAAACTGCGCGATGAACAAAAAGTGAGCGTCATCTACATCACACACGACCTGGCGACGGCTTACTACATCAGCGACCGCATCGGAATCATGCTGCGAGGTTTCATCGTCGAATCGGGACCGGTCGAGGATGTGCTTGGGCGACCGGTTCACCCGTACACACAGCTTCTGAAGGAATCGGTTCCCGAACCGGCTCCCAAGGAACGCGAGTCGTGGGCGAAGCATATCGCGCTGGGGACGACCGAAGTCAAGGAGTACGGGCGCATCGGCTGCAAATTTGCCGGACGCTGCCCGCAGGTGATGGATATCTGCCGCACGGCAGACCCGCCGGACGTGCAGGTGGGCAAGCAAACGGTGAAGTGCTACCTGTATACCGAACACGCCCAGAAAGCCGCGGCTGAAGCGACATCCTGAATGCCGCGCCGAAACGAAAAAAGCGTCCCCTGCGGACGCTTTTTTCGTTCAAGTGATGTCGTTTCGAAACAGCGCTAAGGCTGTAGGCAGTCCCAGCCGCCCACCTTGCTGGTATCGACCCACAGCGGCAGGCTGAAATAGTTGTGGTGCTCGGTGCGCCAGACGCCGCCGATGGCGACTTCGCCCGTCAGCAGATTACGCCATTCGCCCTGCGGCAGATAGTAGGACACCCTGCCATCGTCCGCGAAGATCGGCGCGACCAGCAGCGCGCCGCCGAGCATGTACTGGCGGTCGAGATAGCGGCTGGTCAGGTCGTCGGGATATTCGAGCACCATCGCCCGCAGCATCGGGACGCCGTACTCGTGCGCTTCGCGCGCCGCATCGAGCAGATAGGGCATCAGGCGCGTTTTCAAATTATTGAAGAAGCGCAGCACGTCCACCGCTTCGTCGTCGAACAACCACGGCATCCGCGCGGTGGTTTCGCCGTGCAGGCGGCTGTGTGACGACAGCAGCCCGAACGCCACCCAACGCTTGTACAGGTCGGGCGTGGCTTTGCCGACGAACCCGCTGATGTCGTGGCTCCAGCAGCCGAAACCGCACAACCCCAGCGACAAGCCGCCGCGCAGGGTCTCCGCCATCGAAGCATAGGTCGAGAGATTATCGCCGCCCCAGTGGAGCGGGTATTGCTGGCTGCCGCTGGTCGCAGAGCGGGCGAACAGCACCGCCTCGCCGTCGCCTTTGGTATCGCGCAGCACGTCGAACACCGTCTGGTTGTAGAGATAGGTGTAGTAATTGTGCATCCGTTCAGGGTCGCTGCCGTCGTGGTAGACGACGTTGAGCGGAATCCGCTCGGCGAAGTCGGTCTTGAACGAATCGACGCCCATTTCGACCAGCGCGCGCAGCTTGCCGGCGAACCACGCGCGCGCCGCCGGGTTGGTGAAGTCGATCAGCGCGATGCCCGGCTGCCAGTCGTCCACCTGATACACGCTGCCGTTGGGCGTGCGCAGCAGATAGTCCTGCGCCGCGCACTCGTCGAACAGCGGCGACGCCTCGGCGACATACGGATTGATCCACAGGCAGACTTTGATCCCCTTGTCGTGGATGCGCTTCAGCAGTCCTGCCGGGTCGGGGAAGCTGCGCTCGTCCCAGATCAGGCTGATCCAGGTGAGTTCCTTCATCCAGAAGCAGTCGAAGTGAAAGACCGTGATCGGGATGCCCTCAGCTTCCATGCGCTCGATGTTGGACATGATGGTCGCTTCATCGTAGCTGGTCTGGAACGAGGTGGACAGCCACAGCCCGAATGACCATTCCGGCAGCGCCGCCGGACGCCCGCTGAGGGCGGTGTACTGCTCCAGCGCAGCTTTCATCGTCGGACCGCCGAACACATAGTAGTCGAGGCTGTGTCCCTCGACACTAAACTGCACGCGCCCGACCCA
>JADLHH010000350.1 GCA_020848855.1 Anaerolineae bacterium
CACGCATCGCCGCCAGCCAGCCAATTTCGAGCAGCGCCAGCCCGCGTGTCCGGTCGAACAGCAGCAAAAACGGGGTGACGAACAGGCACGCGAAGCCCCATGCGAACGGCAGCGCCATCCACCGTGACCGCCTTTCCAGCGACGAAGTCGCTAAGCCGAGCAGGATGTTTTTGGAAAAGCCCGCCCACACTTCGCGCCCGCTGCGGTACATGCGGCAGCTTAGCAGCCGCGTGCCGTCCACCAGCGCGGTTTTCCGTCCGCTGGACTGAAAGCGCCGCGCCAGCGCGACATCGTCGACCAGTTCACGGGCAATTGCCGCGTGTCCGCCGAGCGCACGGTAGGCGTCCGCGCGGACAAGCACGTACTGCCCGTTGGCGGCGGTTGCGGCGCTGGTCGCGCCGTAGATGCCGTCAAGGTCGAGACCGAGCAGGGGTAAAAAGTCCATGATGAACGAGACAGTGATCTTTTCGCTCCAGCTTTTCGTTAGTTGATAAGGAAACGCGCTCAGGAAGGAAACGCCGAGCGCCTCTGCCTGTGCCGTGCCCAACGCGACGCTGTAGCGCGAGTGAATCGTGTCGGCGTCGGTGAAGAGCAGCCAGTCGCCGGAAGCGGCGTCGGCAAGGCGCTGGCAGGCATAGCTTTTGCCGTTCCAGCCTGCCGGGGGCGCATCTGCCGCGTGGATCACGCGCAGGCGCGGGTAGCGTGCCGCCAGCGAGTCGAGCGTGGCGCTTGTGCCATCCGTCGAAGCATCGTCCAGCACGATCACTTCGGTGTTCAGGTACGCTTGCCGCATCAGTGAGTTGACACAGGCGGAAATGGTTTCCGCTTCATTCCGCGCTGGCACGAGCACGCTCACGCGCGGGTAGGGCACGCTCAGGGGCTTGGCTTGTTCTTTTGCCCAGCGCAAAAAGCGCAGGTTGCGCCAAAGCCGTGCCGTCAGCGCGGTAAGCAGCAGCAGGCTCGTCAGGTGCCATGCTGTTTTAAGCCAGCGGAGTCCATATCCATGCTGCATCAGGCGGTTTCTCCTGCCGCGCCGGGTAGAAAGCGGGGCGCGGCGATTTTGACGACGAAGACGAGCAGTTGCGCGGCTGCCAGCGTCACCATCCACAGGGGTTCGCCCAGCAGCACGAGAAACGGCACCAGCACCACCGGAATGATCAGCGTGCGCCACACGTCGTTGCGGACGAGGCGCACGGCAGCAAGCGCGGTGATGCCCATGAAAACCGGGACGAGGTAAAGCGTGAGCGCCGTCCACACGCCGAACATGACGACGATGGCGCGCCCGCCGCGAAAGCCGAGGAATATGGAAAAGGCGTGCCCCAGCGTGGGCATCAGCGCGACGAGGAAGCTTTCCCAGTTCGCCAGTCCCATGCCCCGGTACGCGACCAGCACGGGGAGAAACGCTTTCAGAAAGTCGAGCACGAGCACGGCGATGCCCAGTTTCGCGCCGCCTGCGCGAAAAGCGTTCGCCGCGCCGGGGTTGCCATCGGCTTGCTGGCGCGGGTCCGTGCCATAAAAGGCTTTGCCCAGCCACACCGACCAGGGGATTGAGCCGCAAAGGTAGGCGGCAAGGAGCAGGACGATAAACACGGTTTTACAGCAGCGGGTTGAGCTTGTGCAGCAGCCGGTCGAGCATGGCAACGCCTTCGCGCAGCGTGCTGCCGAGCAGAATGCCCGGAACAAGCTCGGCAAGGTGCGGGTATTCGTTGAACGCCCGCCCGCCGAACGCGACAATCGGCGTGCCGCTCTCCGCGACTTTCGGCAGCCAGTGGAACCATTCGGTCAGCGCGCGTGCCGGGGGTTCCATCATGGCGACGAACACGAGCACGGACGGCTTGACCTCATCCATAAACGTGGCAAGGTCGGCAAGCGGCATCGACTGACCGAGGTAAATCACGTTCCAGCGCAGCCGGCGCAGCAGCACCGCGAGAATCAACAGGCTGCCTTCGTGCAGTTCACCGGGCGCGCAGGCAAGTACAACCGGGCTGACCGGGTACGCGGGCGGGCTGGAACGCAGCCACGCCAGCAGGTGGTTTCGCAGCGCGTTGCTGGCGAAATGCTCGGTGGCAACGTTGATGCGCCCCTCGCTCCACGCTTCGCCAATGTCGGCAAGCGTCGGACTGATGACATCGAGCAGGATATTTTCAAGCGGGAAAAAGCCGAGACTTTCGGTCAGGAGCGTATCAGTCTGCGCGGTGTCATGCGCGGTCAGCGCCTCAAACAGCCGCTGGTGGTAACCCGCCAGTGTAATTTCAGCCGAAGTGGATTTCTCAAGGCTGTGCAGCCCCGGCTCCTGCGCGAAAAACGGTTGGCTGCTCTCCTGTTCGGTGCGGTGCAGCGCCTGAATGGCAAGGCTGGCTTGCACTCCGGCGTCAATCTGCCGCTTCACCCACTGAATGCGGCGGATTTCGTGCTGCGAATACAGGCGGTGCCCACCCCCCGTGCGCGTGGCGTTCGGGAAGCTGTACCGCCGCTCCCAGACGCGCAGCGTGGCTTCAGGAATCTCGGTCATGCGCGAAACTGCCCCAATGTTGAACAGGGGTTCCTGCTGCGGTGTTTTCTCGGCTTCAAACTGGCTCATGCGCTGGTTATCCGGTTAGCTCCGCCCGATGCTTTATATTGTACAGCAATATTTCGTATTTTGTCGAGATAATCTGTTCAATAATTGGACAATACATTGACAAAACTTTTTCGGATGCATATCATATAACGAGTTTTATTGTTTTTATGGGTGGAAGGAAGCGGAACATGGCGGTGCGAAGCTGGGAAGACCCTTTGCTGGCGCTGGCGCATGAAGCGTTAAGCAGCCCCGCGCAGCGTCATCGCATCCATACCGATCACCACGCGCTTGAAAAGGCATACCGCCATTGCGCGAATGTAACAAAGCACAACAGCCGCACTTTTTACATGGCGTCGTCGCTGCTGCCGAAGCACAAGCGCCGCGCCGCCCATGCGCTTTACGCGCTCTGCCGCACCACCGACGACCTGATCGACAAAGGCGACAGAGCCAAAGACCTGCGTGCCGCGCTCGAAAGCTGGCGGGCGCGTGTGGCGGCGACCCCCAACCCGCATGACCCGGTCGCGCTGGCGTGGGCGGACGCGCAGGCTCAGTTCGACATTCCGCACGGCTACGCACAGCAGTTGTTCGACGGCATCGCCCGCGACCTGACGCAGCAGCGTTACCAGACGTTTGAAGAACTGACCGAATACTGCTACGGCGTCGCCTCGACAGTCGGGCTGATGGTCATGCACATCGTCAACTTTCGCGGGGCGGTGGCAGTCCCCTACGCCGTCAAGCTCGGCATCGCGCTGCAACTGACGAACATTTTGCGCGACGTAGGTGAAGACTACCGCGCGGGGCGCATCTACCTGCCGCTGGAAGAACTCGCTGCCTTCGGCGTGGCGGAAGACGAGATCGTGGCAGGACAGGTGACCGACCACTGGCGAGCGTTCATGCGCTTTCAAATCGAACGGACGCGGATGCTCTACGCGGAAGCCGAACCGGGCATCGCCTTACTCGACCCGGACGGGCGTTTTGCGATTGCGGCGGCGTCCACGCTCTATAGCGCGATTCTCGACGACATCGAGGCGCACGACTACGACGTGTTCAGCCGCCGCGCCCACCTCGGCGCATGGGGCAAGCTCAAGCGCCTGCCCGTGACGTGGTGGCGCAGCAAGCGGCTGGGGAAATAAGCGGTGGTGTTTATCATTCGTGAATTTGCTGAATCAGCATAGAAACTGTACTAAAGAAGAAGGAACTCCCTGCAATGGCGAAAATAGTGGTGATCGGGAGCGGGTTTGGCGGCTTGAGCGCCGCGATTCGGCTGGCTGCCAGAGGGCACGATGTCGAAATATTCGAAAAGCGCGACAAGCTCGGCGGGCGTGCCTACGTCTATGAAATCGACG
>JADLHH010000351.1 GCA_020848855.1 Anaerolineae bacterium
CGAGCCAAACACACGCACGTTCGTCGCGCCATGCTCCTGAGCCAACCGCAGAATTTCGTCGCGGTTATCTTGCAGGAGTCTGTCGAATTTCGCCTTGTCCGTCATCACTCTCCGTCTCGTCTCTTTTCCTGCGCGCGCCCCAGTTCCACCGAGCGGCGATAGGCAGCGTAGACCGACCGGGACAGCACCGTCCGCAGACTGCCTTTCTCAAGATGATAGAGCGCCTCGGCGGACGTACCGCCAGGACTCGTCACCTGATTGCGCAGCTCCGCCGGGTGCAGACCCGACTGGCGAGCGTAATCGACCGAACCGCGCACCGTTTGCAGCACAAGCCGCTCGGCGTCGCGCCTGGAGAAACCCATGTGAACGCCCGCATCAATCAACGCTTCCATGAACAGGAACACGTAGGCGGGACCCGTCCCGCTGAGCGCCGTCGCCATGTCGAGAAACTTCTCGTCTTCCATGAACAATTCCTCGCCCAGCGCGCCGAGCAGCGCCTTCGCCTGTTCGCGTTCGCTTTCCGGCACGTCCGGCGTCGCCGTCCAGACGGTAATGCCTTCACCGATCTGAGCGGGGGTATTGGGCATCGCCCGCACGACGCTGCGGTTGCCCGTCCCATCGATCAGCGTACTGATGCGCACGCCGGCGAGAATGCTCAGCACAAGCGCGGGGTTGCTGCCCGCGCCTTTCAGCGAATGAAATACCTGCCCGATCACCTGCGGCTTGGTCGAAACGACGAGGATATCGGCAGCGCGGGCGGCTTCGGCGTTGTCGTTCGTGAAGTGCAGGTGATAGCGCGCCACCAGTTCCCGCCCGTGATCCTCGCGCGGGTCGGCGGCGATCAACTGATCACTGGTGAGCAGCTTCTGGTTGAGCAGCCCCTTGATGATAGCTTCCGCCATCACGCCGCTGCCGATGAATGCGACCGTCTTGTTTTCCAGCGTCACGTTATCCCCCTAGTTCATGCTGTACGACTCGACCTGCGGACCGCTGTAGCTGAGCAGGTAGAACGAACGCTCGCGCCCCTCATACGTCTCCGTCAGAAAATCGGTGACAGTGAACCCACGCGCGAGCGTCTGCTGGAAGACGTGGCGGATGTGCATTCGCCAGGCGAGCGCCAGTTTCGGGTTACCCGTTTCAAATGACGTATAATGCGTCGGAATCTCAATCAGCGCCAGCGCTCCCGCCGGGCTGATCGTGGTTTCGGCGGGAACGACTATGCCATCGTCGGTGACGAGTGACGGATTCACAATCGGCGTCTCGGCTTCGAGGTAGTGTGCCAGCTTCAGCCCGCCGCGACTGCCGTGCAGCCGTTCCTCGACGCGACGGTTCGTCACCCACCATTCCGCCAGCAGGCGGTCGGACGTGCCGAATTTCGCCAGCCCACCCTCGCTCGACGTGCCGTAATAGTCTTCGTGGTAGGTCGTGCAGATGACGCCCAGCTTGCGAATATTCAGATGCGCGTTGAGCGCGAGCATCGGGTCGAACGTCCAGACGACGAGCCGTATCCCCTGTTTGATGGCGAGATCGCGCTGCGCCAGCTTGAGCCGATAGCCGATGCCGCGCCCTCGATATTCCGGCAGCACGACCATGCGCTTCGAGAAGATTTGCAGGTTCGCCATCGCCGGGCGGTTCGTCTCTTCGACGTTGGTGCTGAGGAAGCCGACCAGCACCCCGACCGGTCGGTCACCGTCGAACGCGCACAGAACGTGACCCCCGTGATTCGCCAGCGAAAACAGCATGTGTGCCGGAATCACCGACTCCAAATCATCACCCCAGTAATGCTTTTGCAGGTCGACCACCGGGCGCATTTCGTCGAGTGTCGTCAGCGGTCGGATGTTAATGGTTTCCATTGCTTTACTCAATCGTGCGTCGATACACGTGGGCGACAGCCGCTGCGCCCACACAGGTCACTCGGTGAATCGCGTTTACGTCTTCTTAAACAACGTTCGGACGACGGCGCAGAGTATACCGCAGGAGCATCAAGCCGTAACGTTGTCCGCGCATGTAGGTCAGCAGCGTATCCTCAAAGCGCCGGGGATGAATGCCGAAATAATGAAACACGTTGCCCAGCCGCGCCGTCCTGTTGGTGGCAAGGATATCCAGCCACTGCGGCGTGATCAGCGAGCGCGGCAGAATACGCCGGTAGATGCCGATCATCCAGCGCAGCAGGTACGGCGGCACACCGATCACCGTGCGGTATGTGCCGGAAACGCGCATGACCGTGCGAATCAGGTCTTCGAGCGTGATGTATTCCGGTCCGCCGATTTCAATCGTGTTGTCGACCGTGTCGAGCGCTTCGAGGCTACCGATAATCGACGCCACCACATCGTCAATGTAGATCGGATGCACCACGACCTCACCCCGCCCCGGCATCAGAAACACGCCGGGCGTGGCGGCAAGCTGCATGGCGATATGATTGACGAATGCATCGTCTTCCCCGAAAACCAACCCGCAGCGAACAATCGTGTAGGCGAGACCGCTACTGCGGAGCGCGTCCTCGACCAGCCCCTTAAAGCGCAGCAGCGGGTACGCCGCCGCCGGCGATGCTCCGAGGTGACTCAGCGTGATGATGCGACCCACGCGAGCAGCGCGCGCCGCCGTGATCAGGCTGCGCGTCCCGCCCAGTTCGATGCGCTCCAGATCGCGGGGGCTGCCCCACCACTGGACGTTCTCCAGGTGGATGATGACGTGAACGCCGGTCACGGCGTGAAACAATGCCTCATCGTCCAGAATCGTGCCGACGGCAATTTCCGGTCGGCGCTTCCAGGGCAAATGATCCAGTTTGTAGGCGGGCAGCAGCACACGCACCGGGTAATTCATTTCGAGCAGGCGCTCAACCAGATGCCTGCCGATGAAGCCCGTCGCTCCGGTTACAAGAATCAATGGTTTTCCCTCCGTCAGGCGAGAATTATAACATAACGCCTACCGGTGAGTAACCTCCGTCGCGTGCTGGTGTTTTCCTCTTGAGAAACACGTAACATCTGCTAGGCTTATTGCACATAAAACGGTAGGCATACGCGAAGCGTGTGCTGAACTGCCGACTACAAGAGGAGTGTGCTGTGGAAAGACTGAGCGTTGTCGTAACCGGGATGGGCATCCTCTGCCCCACCGGAAATTCCGTGGACGAAGAGTGGCAAAATGCCGCCGCCGGCAAGACCGGTATCCGCACGATCCAGCGCTTCGATACATCGCATCTTGAGAACCACTTTGGCGGCGAAGTCAAAGGCTTCGACCCCGAAGCGTTTCTGGGGAAGCGAGAAGCCCGCCGTACTGACCGCGTGACGCAGATGGCGCTTTACGTCGCCGACCAGGCGATGAAAGATTCCGGGCTGGAAGTCACCGACGAGAACCGCTACGACATCGCCTGCATCGTCGGCTCCGGCATTGGCGGCATCACGGCAATCGTCGAAAGCGTGCGCGCATTCTTCGAAAAAGGACCGAAATTCGTCAGCCCGCTGATGGTACCGATGATGCTGCCGGATGCCCCTTCGAGCAAGATTTCGATGGCGTACGGGCTGCGCGGACCGAATTTCGCCATTTCGACCGCCTGCGCCACTGGCAACAACGGCATCGGCGAAGCCACCGAGATCATCCGGCGCGGGCAGGCATCGGTCGCGCTGGCGGGCAGTTCGGAAGCCGGGCTGGTCGATATCGCCATCGCCAGCTTCAACAACATGACCGCGATTTCGCGGCGCAACGACGATCCCGAACACGCTTCGCGCCCGTTCGACAGCGACCGCGACGGTTTCGTGATCGCCGAAGGCGCAGCGCTGCTCGTGCTTGAGGACCTGGAACACGCGAAGGCGCGCGGCGCGA
>JADLHH010000352.1 GCA_020848855.1 Anaerolineae bacterium
ACATCACCCCCCAATCCTTCGGGTGTACATAGGTGCCTTGACACGCGAAGAACCGGCTTTATGATGTGTGTGATTCGGCGTTCTTCTCTCATTTCCCCCTCCGCTCGCAATCGCACGGGAAACTCTTCCCCGCGCATCCGAAGGATGCACCGGAATGGGATACACTTGTGGGCGATCAGGGCAGCATGACGGCGAAATGAGCGCGACCGGTGACCAACCCACCCACAGACAGCCCCCAGCCTGACCTGCCGACGATCTCGCTGGTGACGCCTTCGTACAATCAGGCGGCGTTCGTCGGGCAGACGATCCGGTCGGTTCTGGAGCAGGCATACCCCCGGCTCGAATACATCGTCATCGACGGGAACTCGTCCGACGCCAGCGCCGACATTATCCGGCGCAGCGCGGCTGACCTGGCATACTGGGTCAGCGAACCCGACCGAGGGCAGGCGGACGCGATCAACAAGGGCTTCGCCCGCGCGTCCGGCGACATCTTCGGCTGGCTCAACAGCGACGATATTTTGCTGCCCGGCGCGCTGCGGCTGGTGGGCGAAGTATTCGCGCGCTGCCCACAAATCGCCTGGGTGACCGGCTTGAGCGCGACCATCGACGCGCGCGGGGAAACCACGCGCATGTCGCCGCCCACCGGGAAATTCGCGCCGCTGATCCGGCGCGGCTGGTATCACGGGCGGCTGCTGGGGTTTATCCGGCAGGAAAGCACGTTCTGGCGGCGCGAGCTGTGGGAGAAAGCCGGCGGCTACGTGGATGCCGACCTGAACTATGGCATGGACTTCGACCTGTGGCGGCGGTTCGCCGCTCATGCCGATCTGGTGTCGATCCAGACGCCGCTGGCAGCTTACCGCCAGCACCCGCAGCAGAAAACCGCCGCGCCGGAGCGCTACTACCGCGAGATCGGCGTCCGGTTGCCGCACGCGGTGCGCCTGTTCACCCTGCCGCTGCGCGTCGTGATCGACGCGGTCGCGCCCGCGCTCACCCCGCAGGTACTGCGCGACGGCGACCGGTTACACTTCCGCCCTGGACCGTCGTTCCGCTCCGGCGTGTTCTGAAATCAGGCTCCCGAAAGCGATAGACGCAGGAGATGGATGTCCGTAGGGGCGCACCCGTGTGTGCGCCCTTTTCGCCAGGGCAGACACACGGGTCTGCCCCTACAAGAACCCGTTTCTAGCTTGGTAGCGGCGGCACGGCGATCTGCGCGCCATCCACGCGCGCGACGAACCGGCCGTCCGGCTCCCACCCCGCCTGCTCAATCACCGGCAGCCGCGCCGGATCGGGCGCACCGCCCGCGTACACCGCGCAGATCAGGTCGTGGCTCGGTTCGAGCGGCGCGGCGCTCAGCACGGCGATCAGGTTATGCCCGTACACGCTGTTGGCGCTCCCGGCGACCGCCTGCGGCGCGGACGAGTAGCCTGTTATCGGACGGATGCCGACAGCGTTTTCGGCAAACGACAGCAGCAGCCAGTCGCCCCCTGTCCGAATGACCGGCACAGCGCCCGCGTCGCAGCCGAGCGGCGCGCTGCCCTCATCGGCGGTCACCAGCCCGGCGCTCGGATCGAGCGTGAGGCGGTGTGCCCGCACATGCACGTCGCCCAGCGGAATCAGCGTCGTATCGACCAGATGCCGCCGCCCGTTCACCAGAATCGCGCTGCGCGCCCGCAGCCACCCGGCATCGCCGACGGCATACGCCAGCACCTGGTCGCGCTGCCCGCGCACGCCATCTTCAGTCAGGCAGAGGCTGCTGTCCAGCGACGGCTGTCCAGCGTCGAGACCCACGTTGAACGGGGTGCGCGTGCCGTACACCAGCTTGGCGTACTTGTTGCCGTAGCCGGGATGCACCACCCCGGCGTTGTACAAATTGACGTGCCCATGACGAGCTGCCAGCACCCAGCCCGGCTGTGGGAATACCTTCACGAAGTCGGACTGCTCGGCGGGCAGCGGTTCTTCGTCCGCCGTCCAGAAGGCATCGTCGTCAGGCAGGCTCCACAAGCCGCTGAACGCCTGCATCGCCCAGTAGGTCGCGCCGGTCGAAATGTAGCGCTCGATGATATCCGGGCTGCCGGACGCCGTGAGCGGCTGGCGCAGCGTGCCGTCCGCCCGCACCGCGCCCCGGTCGACGTACCAGCGCAGATGACTGCCGACCAGCCGCCGCAGCATCCCGACGGAGTGATCCCAGAGACCGAGCCTGTAAGCCCACAGCGGCGCACCCAGCCGGCAGAATTTGTAGGCGAGGCTGCGTCCATATTCGACGGTCGAGCCGTCGGCGGCGAAGAAGCAGGGGAAGTGCCGCATCCAGGCGCGGACGCGGTCGAGCAGCTCGTCGCGGCGAGCGGGCATCGATGCGCCGTCCATCACCGACCACGCCATGATGTGCATGGCGAACACCCAGGTGATGTAGTTGTCGAAGTAGTTGGAGCCGCGCACGTGAGCATCGTCGTACCAGCCGTCGCCGCAGTACACACCGTCCAGATAACCGGTCATCACCTCGTCGATGATCGACTGGTCGAAAGGCGCGCCGAGCGCTTTACGGGCAGCGTGGTTGAGCGCCCAGAACAGCGCCCAGTTGCTGTTCCAGCCGGACGGACGCCGCCCGACCTGTTCGAGAAAGCCGATCACGTGACCGCGCTCGGCGTCGGTCATACGCGCCCAGATGCGGTCGCGCGTCTGCCAGAGTACGAACGCGACCTGCGCCGATTCGACGGTGCGCTGATCCCAGTCTGCCCGGCGCACCGGCTCGCGCCGCCACGATCCCGGCGCGTCCGGGTCGCAGCCGTTGACCAGCGCGCGAT
>JADLHH010000353.1 GCA_020848855.1 Anaerolineae bacterium
GCCTTCGTTGGTGCAGGGGATGACCAGCACGGGCGGTTTCGAGATGAATGGGTCGAAGCCCATGCCGACGTATTCCGCCTCGCCGCACAGATCGGCAAGCCGCTTGCGCATCGCCGGGTCGGTGACGGCGATGAAATCCTGCCCCTGGGTGAACCCGGCGCTGGGTCCATGCCGGGCGGCGTCGAGAATCCGTTTGACCGCCGCCGGGTCGACCGGCTCGTCGGAGAAATTGCGCACCATGCGCCGCTTGCTGACCAGTTCGTAAAAGTCCATGCGGGTACTCCTGTAAATGGGGGATTGTAGAGGCGGGTCTGAGACTCGCCCCTACCCTGTTCGCCGTACAAGCGTAACCCGAAACCCGCCCGGCGCAAGTCGATGCTTGACGCGCCCCTGCCCGCCGACGATAATCCTGATCGCAGGCATTCGACGAGTACCGGTATGATCGAGCAGAACGTCACCCTGAAGCCGCTGACGATTGGCGGCATCACAATCGAGTCGCCGCTCACGCTCGCGCCGATGGCGGGGCAGACCAACCACGCCATGCGCCAGATGTGTCGTCGCTACGGCGACTGTGGGCTGGTTTGCACCGAGCTGCTCAGCAGCATGGCGCTTTCGTACCATACGCCCAAATCCTACGCCATGTTCGACTGGCAGCCGCACGAGCATCCCTTCGCCGTCCAGTTGTTCGGCGCCGACCCGGACGTGATGGCGGAAGCCGCGCGCATGGTCGTGGACGACGGCGCGGCGATTGTCGACATCAATATGGGCTGCTGGGTTCCGAAAATCGCCAAAGGTGGAGCGGGCGCGGCGCTCCTGAAGGACGTTTGCACCGCGACCCGCGTGGTCGAAGCCGTCGCCAACGCCGTGAGCGTGCCGGTGACGGTCAAGGTTCGCGCCGGGTGGGACGAAGCCAACCCGACGGCGGTCGAGTTCGCCCGCGCCGCCGAAGGCGTCGGCGTGAAGGCGATTGCCGTCCACGCCCGCTTCGCCACGCAGGGCTTCACCGGCGAGCCGGACTGGGCATGGATTCGCCGGGTGAAGGAAGCCGTCACCATCCCGGTGATCGGCAACGGCGACGTGCTCAATGCCGACGACGCCGCCCGCATGTTCGCCGAAACCGGCTGCGATGCCGTGATGATCGGGCGCGGCGCGCTCGGTCGTCCGTGGATATTCCACCACATCGCCCACCGGCTGCGCACCGGCGAAACGCTGCCCGAACCGACGCCATCCGAGAAGATCGAGGCGGCGCTGGCGCACGCCCGGCTGACGCTGGAGACGACGCGCCTGTCGCAGCGGCAGGCGATCCTCGAACTGCGCGGGCAGTTGACCAGGTATCACATCGGCGTGCCCGGCGCGGCGGCGCTGCGCGAAAAGCTCGTCCACATCAACACACTGGCGGATGTCGAAGCGATCCTGCTCCCGGCGCTGGGCAGCGCCCGCGAATACGAGGCGCGGCTGACCGCGTAATAAGCCGCTTTTTACGGCATCAGTACAGCGTCACCACCAGATCAAACGAGGATTTCGGACGCACCTGCGCGAAGTAGTAGGCTTCAGCGGCATCCCAGCGTGCGTGCCAGACAGTCAGAAAATCGGCGGCTTCGCGCGCCGCCAGCCGTGCGTGGCGCACGGCGACCGGCACATCGACGAGGACAGACAGGTCGATCAGGTCGGCGAGTTCCGGTCGCGCCGAGTATGCCCCGTCGAGGACGATGACGCCGGCAGGCTGACATTCCACCAGGTCGGATCGCATCGGATACGTGCCGTCTGGGCGCAGCCCGGTGAAATCGAACGTGCGCCATCTGGCGAGCTGCCCGGTAAGCAGCGGTTCGAGCGCTTCGGCGCGCAGCCGCCGCCAGTCGATCACGTCTCTGGCGCGTTCCGCTGCCGTGCGGCTTTCCCATGCAGCATCGGGGATATCCGAGGCGTAGAAATCGTCGCCCTGAACGAGCGCCGCGTCGAACTCGGCAGCGATGATCGCCGCCAGCGTGGATTTCCCGGCGCCGCTGCCGCCGTCGAGCGCGACCAGAAACGGCGTTCCGGCGTGCAGACGCGCGCGAACTGCCGCGCCAATTACGCCCGCAGCCGCTTGCAGCTCAGGAATGGGGTTTTTCATCAGCGCAGCGCGTGGGGCTTACGACTCGGCATCCTTCTGCGACCACGTCCCGAAATCGCCCGCCGGGCGACCGTTGGTGCTCGGCGCGGGCTTCGCTTCGGGGACAGCCGGCGGAACAACCGGCGGATTAACTGGCGCGGCGGGCTGTTCGTCCGAAGGCGCGGCAGCAGGCGTCGGCTTGGGTTCAGATTTGGCGGCGGCGGGCTTGGCGGTATCGCCGGGCTTCAGGTTGAACGATATCGACTGCTTGGCGGTATTGAGTTCGCCTTTGGTGGCTTCCATCGTCTCCTGGAGCGGCTTGGTCACCGGCGTCAGCGCCCGACCGATCTCGCGGTTGAGGTCGCCGCGCGTTGGGATATTCTTCGGCACTTTCACATCGACGCCCGCGTCGTCGAACTCCTTCTGGAGCATCTGCGCCGTGTCCGCCCACATCTTGCGCAGCACGGCGACGTACTTGCCGAGCGTATACGACCACTGGATCATGCGTTTGGGACCCGCCACGACCAGCATAATGATGAAGATTGCCACCAGCTCCCAACCACCAATACCGAGGATGTCCATACGTCGCCTTCTATCACTGACTCACTCGTACCGATTCTAACATAACTACGGGCGATCGGGGCAGCACGGATTTATCATGCGCTTCATCACAACTCCCGGGGGCGCGCAATCGACGGTATAATCGGGCGGTCGTTGAGAGGAGGAGAGGATGGACACCTATCCATTCACGGTCGGGCAGTTTGGCTGCACGCTGATTCAGGATCACTCCAGCACGCGCTCGGCGGCGTCGTTCATGCCGTCGCCCCCGCCGGACGAGCTGAATCAGGTCATCCGCGCGCAAGGTCTCGACCCGGACGCGCTCGAATTCTCGATCAGCCCGCTGTTGATACGCGCCGCCGACCGGCTCCTGCTGGTCGATACCGGCGAAGGCGGCAGCCTGCCGAAGCACCTCAACGATCTCAGGATCGACCCCGCCGCGATTGATACGGTAGTGATCACGCATGGGCATGGCGATCACGTCGCCGGTATCCTCGACGCGGGCGGCGAGTTCGCTTTCCCCAGCGCTCGCTACGTCTTCTGGGATACAGAATGGGCGTACTGGACGGCGGACGAGCGCTTCGCCCAGACGCCCGACCACCCAATGCTCCCGGTCTGGAACGCGCTCAAGGCGCACCCGGAACGCATCGAGCGGATCGGCGGCGACCAGCCGGAAGCCGAGATCGTCCCCGGCATCCGCGCGATTTCCGCGCCGGGGCATACCATCGGGCACATCGCGCTGGAACTGTCGTCGGGCGGTGAAAAGCTGCTGCACATCGCCGACGCCATCCACAGCATTTTTCAGGTCGCCCGTCCGGAGTGGTCGCCCAAGTTCGACTACGACAAAGCGCAGGCAGCCGCCACCCGGTGCGCCCTGCTGGAACGCGCCGCCCGTGACCACGCGCGAGTGTGCGCTTATCATTTCCCGTTCCCCGGCGTCGGGCGCATCGTCGAACGCGACGGCGGCTTGCGCTGGGAGCCGGCTGCGACCTAACCTTCAGCCGTAACCCTCTCTCACGGGTAGGGGCACGACATGTCGTGCCCGTTTCTTCTCTTGGCGCTAGGCAAACCTTCGGTTTGCGCGGCGTCTTGGCGGTTCAAATCGGTTTTGCCAGCCCTGCGGGTTGAAATGCTTCACGCCTTCCCGTACGCCTTCAGTATCTCCTCGAAGCGCGCGTCGTCTTCCGGCGTCGTTTGCATCCGGCTGGGTTCCGCCTGATACCATGCCAGCGTCCGGCGAATGCCGACGTGGAACGGGATCGTCGCCACGTAATCCGGCACGAACGACTTGATCTTGCTGTTGTCGAAGATCACGCTGTACATCTTGTCGCCCAGCAGCCCCGGGCCGCTTTGCGGGTCAACCTGCGCGATGAAATCCGACGGGATATGCACAATCTTCGGCTTGACGCCGAGCGCGTCGCCGATCTGCTCGTAAATCTGGTTCCACGTCAGCACGAAATCCGACGTGATGTGGAAGTCGTGCCCAATCGCATAGGGGTTCGCCAGCAGCCCAACGAACGCCTTGGCGAAATCCTCACTGTGCGTCAGCGTCCACAGCGATGTGCCGTCGCCGTGAACGATCACCGGCTTGCCTTCCAGCATCCGCTTGGGCACGATGTAGCTCGCCCAGTTACCGACACCAATCGGGATGCGGTTGTCGTAGGTATGCGACGGGCGCACGATGGTCATCGGGAAGCCTTCTTCGCGGTAGGCGCGCACCAGCCGCTCCTCGCAGTCGATCTTCTCCTGCGAATAGCGCCAGAAGGGATTCTTGAGCGGCGTCGATTCGGTGATCACCGGGTAAGTCAGCGGCTTCTGGTACGACGACGCCGTGCCGATGAAGATGTACTGCCCGCAGCGTCCGCGAAACAGGTCGATATCGCGCTGAACTTCCGGCTCGTGGAAGATGATCCAGTCCACCACCGCGTCGAAATACTGGTCGCCCAGCGCGGCGCGCACCTGCTCCGGCTGGGTGATATCCGCCGTGATCTGCTTCGCGCCTGCGATGGTGACCGGCTGGCGTCCCCGGTTCAACAGGTACAGATCGAAGCCGCGCTCGACCGCCAGCTTGCTGACCGAGACGCTGATATTGCCGGTTCCGCCAATGAACAGTACTTTCATGATGCGTTCCCCCCAAAAAAATCCATCATTAGAATTCCTGATTTTACCTCACCCCTGTTTCGCGGCTAACCTACGGTTAGCAACGCTCAACGTCCCCTCTCCACGCCGCTTCGCTTACGGTGGGGAGGGGCGGGGCAAACGAAATTTGCACGGGGTGAGGTCAGATGGTTTCCCCCAAAAAACCCAGCACAATCCGGTTGAACTCGTCCGGGCGTTCGAGGCTTGGCAAATGTCCCGTCGGCATCATGACGCGGCGCACGTTGGGAATCCCGCGCTCCATGACCGGCGCTGCCAGATGCGAAAATGGTTCGTCATAATCGCCGGTGATGACCAGCGTGGAGACGTGAATCTCGCCCAGCCGCTCGACGGCGGGCGGCGACATACTCTGCTCGTCGCCTACCCCGGCGAGTTCATTCATGAGCGCGATCTTGGTCATTTCGTAGACCAGTTCGAGCTTCGCGCCGTCTACCTGATCGACCGGACGCTCCGGTCCCGCAAGCCACAACTGCGCGCCCAGCCGCGCCGCCTTTTCAATGTCGCCCGCCTGCAGCGCTTCATAACACTGCTCGTCGAGCGCGGCGGGCTGGAAATCTTCGGGCGCGAAGCCGCCGGGCGCGGAGCAGACCATCGCCAGCTTCGTCACCCGCTGCGGGTTCGCCAGCGTGAAGTTCATCGCCACGCGCCCGCCGTTCGAGCAGCCGATCACCGCCGCCCGCTCGATTCCCAGCGCGTCGAGCAGCGCGCGCAGGTCGTCGTGATGCGTGTACTGCATCTGCGGCGCGGTCGTCTGCCCATAGCCGCGCAAATCGTAGCGGATCACGCGGTAGTGCCGGGCGAACGGCTCGACCTGCTCAGCCCACAGGCGCATATCGGCAACGCCGGCGTGGAGAAACACGACCGCCTCACCCACCCCCACGCTCTCGTAGCAGATGTGCGCGCCATTAACATCGACAAACGGCATGATACTGCCTCACTTTCCCAAGACGGATCGGTTTCGGTTCACTCGTTTGCGCTGCTGCTTCACTTGTTGAATGTCCGCTGCATGGTCATGTGTGATTGCGATCCCACCTACTAGCATGGTACGCTTGGCGCGTATTTGCCAGTATCTCCGGGTTCCGGCAGAACGCTTCGCTGTCCTGAAAGGCTTCCCCTCCATGACCCAACCCGTCGCCATCGGCGTTGACCTCGGCGGGACGAAGATTGCTTTCGCCGCCGTCGACCGGGACGGCGCGATCCTCGCCACGCACGCCGAGCCGACGCTCGCGCCCGAAGGCGCCGACGCCGTGATCGGGCGCATCGCAGGGGGCATCGAGCGGCTGGCGGCTGATTTTGATATCGCGGGGATCGGCATCGGCGCGCCCGGTCCGGTGGTGAACGGGATCGCGCTCAACGCGGTCAATCTGGGCTGGCAGGGCGTGCCGCTGGTGGAAAACGTCCGCGCCCGCATCGCCCTCGACGCGCCGATCTGGGCGCAGAACGACGTGAACGCCGGGGCGGTCGCCGAGTTGGTCTTCGGGGCGGCGCGCGGCATGTCCGATTTCGTCTATCTGGCGGTCGGCACGGGGCTGGGCGGCGGCGCGGTCGCCAATGGTCGCCTGATCAACGGCGCGCTCGGCTTCGCCATGGAAGTCGGGCACGCCTCAATCGATCCGCACGGACGGCTGTGCTCGTGCGGCAATCACGGCTGTGTCGAGATGTACTGCTCCGGCAAGGGCTTGCTGGCGGGTGTGCGGGAACATCTGCCGGAATTCCCGGATAGTCTGCTCACCTACGAAAGCGCCGCGCCAGCAATCATTGCCGCTATGCGTACGGGCGACCCGCTGGCGCTGCGAGTGCTCAGTGAAGCCGCCGACGCGCTCGGCACAACGCTGGCGTGGTGCGTGATGATGCTGAACCCGGCGCTGATCGTCATCGGCGGCGGGCTGGGTATCGCCGC
>JADLHH010000354.1 GCA_020848855.1 Anaerolineae bacterium
CTGCTGCTCAGGCGGAGATCACGCCAACACCTGCGCCGTCTAAGACGCCGACCGCTGCTCCCGCAGCCTCGACCGCCGAACCGACGGCAGCCCAGTTCGAATCACTGACGCAGGAAGACCTGTCGATCATCACCGGAAACGTGCAGCGCCCGAACGGAATCGCCTGGTACAACGGCTATCTGTATACCGCCTGCACGGGCGATGGAACCGTCTACGAGATTAACGACACCGATGGACAGACCCGTACTTACATTTTCGGAATTCGTAATGCGCAGACGCTGTTCGTCGAGCAGGACGCGAACAATAATCTGGTGCTGTGGGTGCCGGATTATCAGGCGAACGCGCTGACGCGGGTGACGCGCAGCGGCGTGCAGACCGTTGTGCGTAACCTGCAAGGTCCCTGGGGCATTGCGTTCGTCGATGAGGAGCATTTCCTGCTGACGAATCTGTTGGGCAACACCATCAACTTGCTCACCCGCGACGGCGACAATCAGGTCGTGATGGACGGCTTGGCATCGCCGATGGGGTTGGTACACAACGGGCAAACCATGTACGTCGCCAACTACGGCAGCACCCGCCGCTCGATTGAGTGGTATCCGCTTGATGACGTGCTGGCAGGCACGGCTGACGCGACAGCCGGGGGGCATGTGCTGGTGAGCGGCTTGCAGAATACGACCGGTCTGCAGCTTGGCAGCGACGGCAAGCTGTACTTTACATATGCGCTAGGGAATCGCGGGCTGGTCGGTCGGGTCGACCCCGAAGTGTGCAAGGCGAACGGCGGCTGCACCAACGATCAGATCGAAATCGTTCTGTTTAGTGACCTGACGGTTCCGCTTGCCGGGTTCGTGCTGACGCCCGACATGCGTATGTTCCTGCATACGATGTTTGTGCCGGATATCTACTGGGCACAAATCGAGGGCTGAGCGCAGTTGAACGCGGCTTGGCGCTGGAGCGTTCGCTACAGGATTTTACTCAGGAACAGCTTCAGCCGTTCATGTTCCGGGTTGCGGAACAAGTCTTCGGGCGTCGTCTCGACGATCTTTTCGCCCTTGTCCATGAAAACCGCGCGGTCGGCGGCAGCGCGCGCGAAGCCCATTTCGTGGGTGACGCAGACCATCGTCATGCCTTCCCTGGCGAGGTTGAGCATCACGTCGAGTACTTCCTTGATCATCTCCGGGTCGAGCGCCGAAGTTGGCTCGTCGAACAGCATAATCTTGGGGTTCATCGCCAGCGCGCGGGCAATCGCGACGCGCTGCTGCTGACCGCCGGAGAGCTTCGCCGGGAAAACGTCGGCTTTTTCAGGTATGCCGACCTTTTCGAGTAACTGCCGGGCGATTCGTTCGGCTTCGTCCGTGTCGCGCTTGCGCACGATTTTCTGCGCCAGCATGACATTGCCGAGCGCCGTCAGGTTCGGGAACAGGTTGAAGGACTGGAACACCATCCCCACTTCTTCGCGCACCCGGTTGATATTGGTCGCCTTGTGGTTCAGATGGATACCGTTCACCCAGATTTCGCCGCTGTCCACGGTCTCCAGCCGGTTGATGCAGCGCAGCAGTGTGCTTTTGCCGGAGCCGCTCGGACCGATGATCACGACAACCTCGCCGGGCATCACGTCCAGACTCACATTGATCAACGCCTGAACGCGCCCGAAGTGCTTCGATACATTGCGGATGCTGATGATCGGGATTGCCGCGCTTACCATGACTCAGTCCTCGCGTTTGTCGGCGTGCAGCCGCGACTCAAGAAAAGTAACGCCCAGCGACATCACAATCGTCAGGTCGGCATAGATCAATGACAGGCAGAGCAAGCCTTCCGGGTAGCGGAAGCGGTTGCTCGAATACTGGCGGGTCAGGTAGGAGATTTCTGGCACTGCCAGCACTGAAGCCAGCGACGTATCCTTCAGCAGCAGGACGAAGTTGTTTGCCATCGCCGGGAGCACATTGCGGATCGCCTGGGGCAGGATGACATACTGCATCGCCTGAACGTAGGTCATGCCGAGCGAGCGGGCGGCTTCGGTCTGTCCCTTGCCGATGCTTTCAATCCCTGCGCGGAACACTTCGCACATAAAAGCTCCGTACGTGAGCGCGAACGCCGCGATAATCGCTGTCATGTCGGGGACATCGCGGACGCGCAGCACGGTCGTCCCGATCACCTCCGGGTTGATGCCTGCTGCCTGCTGGGCGAGGTCATCCAGCACCGGGATTGAGGCGATGAGATCAACAATCTGCGCTTTCAGGACGAACCCAAAAATGAGAATGATGACGAGCAGCGGCAAGCCGCGAAATAATTCGACATACAGCGTTGCCGTGTTGTAGATCAGGATGTTCTTCGAAATGCGCATCAAGGCAGCAACCAGCCCAATGAGCGTTGCCAGCAGAAATGATACGATGGTGATCTGCACAGTCGTGGTGATGCCAGGCCAGATGTAGTCCCACGCCTCGGTCAGCACTTCGCTGTTGAGGATGGCATCGATCACGATCACGTTGATGAGAATGAAGGCGATAAACCAGCTTCGCCGCTGGATGAGGTTGCGCGCCAGAGTGCGCGGGTCAAGAAACTGACGCGGGGTTTGATACTCCGAGGCGGCTGCTGTCGATTGCGCCATTTGGGTACATCCAATCAAGTAGGAAGGGGCGGGCAGCGCCCACCCCTTCACCGGATTTTAGCTAGCTGCCGGTCTCGAACCAGGCACGATAGATATCGTCCCACGTGCCGTCGGCTTCCATCGCGGCTTTCGCCTGATTGACGGGATCAACGAGGTCGGAGCCGGGCGAGAAAGCGAAGGCAAGACCTTCGATGCCGCCGAGCGATTCTTCGAGGGTCTTCATGTTGCCCTGGGTGACGATGTAGGCTTCACCAGCCGGGCGGTCGATGCAGACGGCGTCGACTTCGTCATTGAGCAGCGCCTGCACCGCCAGCGGGAACTGGTCGTAGGACTTGACGTTGTCCTCGCCGAAGGTGTTGTGGCAGGTGATCTCGTTGGTGGTGCCGATCTGGGTGGCGACGAGGTAGTCGGGCAGTTGCTGGAGACCGGCGACGGTGTCGAAGCGGTCTTCGCCTTCGCGCACCAGCAGGGTCTCGTCGTAGGACTGGTAGAGGGTGGAGAAGTCGACGGTCTCGTCGCGCTCTTCGGTGTAGGTGATGCCGTCAGCGGCGACATCGACCTGTCCCTGGGCGACCGCCAGCAGCATCCCGTCCCATGCCATCTGGGTGTACACCGGCACGCAGTTGATCAGTCGGCAGATGTCGTTGAAGGTGTCGTAATCCCAGCCGACGGCGTTGCCGGCTTCGTCGATGAAGTTGTAGGGCGGGTACAGGTTCTCGACCGCGATCGTGATTTCACGCCCCCCCAGATCGGGAAGGGTGGACGCATCGGGCGCAGCGTCCTGCGCGAGCAACTGGATACCGGGCAGTACAAGTATCGCCAGTACCAGGAACAATGAGGCAAAGCGTCGCATGGTCAGCAAACCCTCCATTCATCCGTACAATTAAGCACGTTACATGCCAGCGAAATTATAAGGCAAACCAACGAGAGAGCAAAAAAAGCCAAGCCTGCTCGAAATCGGTCGAAATGCGGGCGCCGCAGCCGTCAAACCTCGGCGAGCGCGGGGAAATTTGCAGCCGTACCGCCGGTGTTCGGGTGGCCGAGCTTACTGACCGAGCGGCTCAACCACCAGCAAGCCGATCAAGGCGAAGAGCAGCCCAAGGTGATGGGTGATTGTCCAGATCAGGTCGAGCGCCTGCGAGGGGTTATAGACGTTGATCAACTGGACGACAAAGCTGATGGCGACCAGCAGGACTCCCAGCACAATTGGGAGACCGCGCTGACGCGCCAGCGACGCCGACATGCGCTCCAGAAACCGGGCGAGGGCAGGGGATCGGTCGATACGTTTGAACATGGGCTATATCCGATATTCCTGGAAGCGGTCGTAAAGGGCGCGCGGAAGCTGCACATGCATGACGATCCCGTCTTCTACGTGTGACTGCTCATCGACCGTCGCCATCTCGTGCAGCATCGATACCAGGTCGCCACGTTCGTACGGCAGCCTGATTGTGATCGGGTACAGCATTTGGGCGAGCGCTCCCTCGACTGCTTCGAGCAGGCGATCCAGTCCCTTGCGTTTGGAGGCGGAAACAACGACTTGCGCGGCGTAGCTGTCCGGCTCGGCGAGGGTAGGCGGCGGCTGGTCACCCCACTGATCGACCTTGTTCCACACCAGAATACGCGGCACGGGCGGCACGTCGATTTCGGCGAGCGTATCCTCGACGGTTTCGAGGTGCTGGGTGACGTTCGGGTGGTTGATGTCGGCGACTTCGAGGATTACGTCGGCATCATTGATCTCCTCAAGAGTCGCGCGGAACGCCGCGATCAGAGTTGTCGGCAGCTTCTGGATGAAGCCGACGGTATCACTCATCAGCGCCTGCCGCCCCGACGGCAGATCGACGCGGCGGGTGGTCGGGTCGAGCGTGGCGAATAACTGGTCGGCGATATAAACGTCCGCCCCGGTTAGCGCCCGCAGCAGCGTCGATTTTCCGGCGTTGGTATAGCCAACGAGGGCGATTAACGGCACGCCAGCGCGGTCACGCTGCGCCCGGTGACGGCTGCGGTGCGAGCGAACCTGTTCAATATCCTGCTTCAGACGGCTGATGCGGCGGCGGATGTCGCGGCGGTCGACTTCAAGCTGCGTCTCGCCGGGACCGCGCAAACCGACACCGCCGCCGGCGCCGCCGCGCCCCGATGCGCCGCCCGCCTGACGAGCAAGGTGCGTCCAGGCGCGTGTGAGTCGCGGCAGCCGGTATTCATACTGCGCCAGTTCAACCTGCAGCGCGCCTTCGCGTGTGTGGGCGTGCTGGGCGAAGATGTCGAGGATCAACGCCGAGCGGTCAAGAACTTTGACCTCTTCGCCGAAGCGTTTTTCGAGTTCGCGCTGGTGGCGCGGCGAAAGCTCGTCGTCAAAGATCACGACATTGGCTTCGTTCGCCAGCAGTATCTCCTTGATCTCTTCCACCTTGCCAGAGCCGACAAACGTCGCCGGGTCGGGCTGGGCGACTTTCTGCCACGTCTGCCCGACAACTTCCATTCCGGCGGTGTCCGCCAGCAGCGCCAGTTCGGTCAGCGAATCTTCGACGTTCAGCAGCGGGCGGCTGCGGCGAAGTTCCAGCCCAACCAAAAGGACGCGCTCGCGCAGCCCGATTGCGGATTCACGTTCACTCATCGACTACCATACCATTTCTTCAGGCGTTCAAGCGCCTGCTCCAACCGATCATCGGCGATGCCGAGGCTGATGCGTACGTAAGGCGCGCCGCCGGGACCGTAAAACGCGCCGGGCGCGATGGAAACGTGCGCTTGCATCAGCGCGGCTTCAGCGTAGCTTTTGCCGTCGCCGTCTTCGACGCGCGCCCATACATACAGCGAGCCTTTCGGCTTCTGCGCGCTCAGCCCGATGTGCGGCAGCGTCTCGAGAATGCGGTCGCGCCGGTGCTGGTAAATGTCGTTGCGCTCGGCGATCCATTCAGGGGTGATTTGCTCGCGGGCGACCACTGCTGCATCGTAGATCGGGCGGAAGTGCCCACTGTCCACGTTGCTTTTCATCGTGAGCAGGGTCTTAATGCTTTCCGGGCTGCCGACCGCAGCGCCGAGTCGCCAACCTGCCATATTGTACGATTTCGAAAACGAGATGAACTCGATGGTGCAGTCCAGCGCGCCGGGAATCTGCAGCGCGCTCCCGGCGACATAGCCATCATACGTGACTTCGACGTAGGGGTTGTCGGATGCCAGCAAAATGTCGCTCCGGCTGCAGAATTCGACGGCGCGCTGGTAGAAATCGAGTTCCGCCGTTGCCCCGGTCGGATTGTTCGGGTAGTTGACCCACAGCAGCTTTCCCCGGCTGCGCGCGTCTGCCGGGACGGTGTCGAAGTCGGGCAGGTAGCCGCCCGCTTCATCGACACGCAGCCAGGCGACATCTGCCCCGGCAAGCTGCGCGCCGAGCGCGTAGGGGGGGTAGCTGATGTCCGAAACAAGCGCTACGTCACCGCGATCCAGATAAGCGAAGCTCAGGTTGATGATGCCTTCCTTGCTCCCCAGCAGCGGCAAGACCTGACGATCCGGGTCAGCAATTTTCACGCCGAAGCGTTGTTGGTAGTACTCCGCGACGGTACTGCGGAATTCTGTCGTTCCCTGATAGCCGGAATATCCGTGATGCCCAGGATGCGCCGCCGACTCTGCCAGCGCGTCGACCACGAAGTCTGGCGGCGGCATATCAGGGCTGCCCACGTCGAGGTTGATCACGTCGATGCCTTCCGCTCGCAGCGCGCGCATCCGCTGGTTCAGCAGCGCGAACGGGTAGGGGGGCAGGGCTTGCAGACGGGTGGCGGGGACGGGCATGGGTTTCCTTTCAGTTGTTCGGCGTGATTGCGCCGGTTTGTTCCAGGTAGGCGATCAGCGTGCGCCCGACGCGTTCCAGGCTTTCCGGGCTGACTTTGTCGATTGTGTCTTCGGTGGTGTGCCAGTACGGATAGTCGAGATCGATGATATCGACTGACGGAATGCCGCGCTGGATGAACGGCAGGTGATCGTCTGTGATTGGGCTGCGCGGCGTGGTGATGAACTGCTCTGCGTAGCCGAGATCGGCTGCCGTCGCCCAGATGCCCGCCGCGATTTCCGGCGCGGACTGGTTGGAATAGCTCTCAATCGGCATCTGCTGATCGGTATCGCCGACCATGTCAACCAGAAGCATGAACTCGATGTTCTCCTGCTCCAGGTTCAGCCCGCTGGCGTACAGCGCCGAGCCGATGATGAAACCGCTGGTCGCCGGAAGCAGTGATGCCCAGGGTTCGATGTGCCCGTTATCCTCGGCGTCGAAGAATACCAGCCGGATTTCATTATTCGCGGTGTAGTTCTGGCTGATCACGCGTGCCAGTTCGAGCAGCACGCCGACGCCGCTGCCGCCGTCGTTCGCGCCGGGCATTGGGTCGAGATGCTTCTCGGCATCAGTGTCGTGGTCGGCGAAAATCCGCGAATCGTAGTGCGCGCCGATGATGATCGTGCTGCCGCTGCCGTAGCTGCCGACCAGATTGCGCACCGGGATGATCAGCGGGTCGAACGCGATTGGGCGCTCGTTGGGCAAGCCGGCGCTCAATTCGCTGATCTCGGCGGTGAGCAGGTCGCTGACGCCAAACGGCTGCCAGTATTCAAGCGTTTGCAGCGCGTCGGCGCTCATCTGGCTGCGGTCGCCGAAGCCGATGACGTGCCAGTCTTCAGATATTGTCCAGCCGAGTGCTTCGAGCCGGTCGAGGATCAGATTGCCTGCCGTGATGCTGCCCATCGTGGCGGTTTCGCGCTCGCCGACGTTGACAAACGCTGCGACCTGCTCCAGCGCCAGTTGACCGTCGAACTGAGCGGGTTCATCCTGCGCGAAAACAGTCGCGCCGAGCAGGGTAACGAATAGGATGATGGCAATACGGCGCAGCTTCACGCGGATGTCTCCATTTCCAGATAAGTATCTTCAAGTTGGTCAATTTCGGCGCGCATGTCGCGGGTTGCGCGTTCAACGTAGGCGGCGTAGCGGGCGCGCTTATCCTTGACGTGGGCGGGCAGTTCTGGCAGGATGCCGAAGTTGGCTTTCATGGGCTGGAAGTGCTTCGGTTCGGCATGGGTGATATAGTGGCACAGCGCGCCGAGCATGGTCGTCTGCGGGATCGTCCACGCGGGCTTTCCGTGAAGCGTCCGAGCCAGGTTGAGCGCGGCGACCAGCCCGGTCGCGACGTTGCCCATATATCCCTCAACGCCGGTGATTTGCCCGGCGAAGAACAGGTCGGCGCGATTTCTGAACGCGAGCGTCGGGCGCAGCAGGGTAGGCGAGTTGATGAAGGTATTGCGGTGCATCTGCCCGTAGCGCAGAAACTCGGCTTTTTCGAGTCCGGGGATCATGCGCAGCACATTCTTCTGCTCGCCCCACTTCAGGTTGGTCTGAAAGCCGACCAGATTGTACATACTGCCCATCAGGTTGTCCTGCCGAAGCTGGACGACCGCATACGGACGCCTGCCGGTGCGCGGGTCGATCAGCCCGACAGGGCGCATCGGTCCAAAAGCGAGGGAATCGCGCCCGCGCGAGGCGATCTGCTCAATGGGCAGGCAGCCCTCGAAGAAATGCTCATCCTCGCGCTCGAAATCGCGCAGCTCGATCTTCTCGGCGGTCAGCACGGCATCGACGAAGCGCTCGTATTCGTCGCGGTTCATCGGGCAGTTGATGTAGTCCCCCTGGTCTTCGTCCCCGCGACCGTAGCGACTGGCGCGGAACGCGATGGTCATGTCGATGCTGTCGGCGGCGACGATGGGCGCGAGCGCGTCGTAGAAGTACAGATGATCCTGCCCGGTCAGGTGGGCGATTCTCTCCGCCAGCGCTGGTGAGGTGAGCGGTCCCGACGCGATGATCGTTGGTGTGTCGGCGATGGTCGTCATTTCCTCGCGGATGATGCGGATGTTCGGGTGGCTGGCGACGGCATCGGTCACCAACTGTGAAAACGCTTCCCGGTCAACCGCCAGCGCGCCGCCCGCCGGGACTGCCGCCTGTTCGGCACATACCAGCAGCAGCGAGCGCAGCATGTCGAGTTCCGTCTTCAGCAAGCCGGACGCGCGATCCGGCAGTTTTGAGCCGAA
>JADLHH010000355.1 GCA_020848855.1 Anaerolineae bacterium
AATACGCACACCAGATTTTCGAATTTACGGAAGCCGTGCCCCTCGCCTTCGAATTCGACGTAGACGACCGGCACGCCGCGCCGGCGTAGCGCATCGGCGACAAACTGCGACTGGTTGGGCGGCACGACGCGGTCTTCCATCCCCTGAAAGATGATCAGCGGAACGTCGATGCGGTCGGCTTTGCTCATCGCCGAGCGCTCGCGGTAGAGGTCGCGCTGCGCCGGGTAGGCGCCGACCAGCGTTTCGCAGTAATGCGACTCGTACTTGTGCGTTTCCTTATGAAAGACTTCGACATCGCTGATGCCAAAGTGACTGGAGCCAGCGGCGAAGAAGTCGCGGAACGCCAGCGCCGCGAAAGTGGTGAAGCCGCCGGCGCTGCCGCCGCGCACGATGGTGCGGTTCGGGTCTGCCAACCCCTGAGCGATCAGGTAGCGCGCGCCGTTGACGGCGTCGTTCACGTCGACCACGCCCCACTGCCCGCGCAGCCGGCTGCGATATTCGCGCCCGTAACCGGCGCTGCCGCCGTAGTTGATGTCCAGATAGGCGAAGCCCCGGCTGGTGAAGTACTGCACGCCCATATCGAGCGCGTTCTTGGTCGAGCCGGTCGGTCCGCCGTGAACGGGGACGATCAGCGGCGGCAGCTCGCCTTCCGGCGCACGAGAGTCGGGGCTGCGCGGCGGGTGGTAGAAACCGTAGGCGCGCAGCCCGTTCTGGGTTGGATAGGTAATGTGCCTGCCGGGCGAGATGTAGTCGGCGGGAATGGCGTATTTCACCGAGCTATCCAGCACGGTCGTCTGCCCGGTTTTCAGGTCGAGCCGAACAAGCGAGCGCGCCTGTGTCGGCGAGGCGGCGATCAGATAAGCCGAATCGCCAACCACTTCCAGCCGGATGATGAAGGTGAATTCGGTGGGGATGTCGGTGTAGGTTCCGGCTTCGGCGTCGATGATGCCGATGTGCCACGTCCCCAGGCGGTTGTTGGCGGCGAGAATCCGCGTCGGCGAGAGGAAGCGATACATGCGCAGCCCGATATTCCAGAACGGGTTGCCGATTTCGGCGTCCATCGGGCATACGGGCGACACTTCGCCGTCCTGCCAGCGATAGAGATTCCACCAGTTCGAGCGATCCGAACAGAAATAGAGGATGCCGTCGGGCGACCAGCACGGGTCGGTGACGCTTTCTTCATCGCCGCCAGCGACCTGCCGCACATTGCTCAGAGAGCCATCGGGGTTCACGTCCGCCGCCCACACGCTGCTGGAATAGAATGGCATGTGCGGGTGATTCCAGGCGATCCAAGCCAGCTTCGTGCCGTCCGGGCTGAGCGCCGGGAAGGCGACAAAGTCAGTCTGGTCGAACAGGACGGTTCCGAAGGCATCGCCATCCATGCTGATGGCGGCGATAGTGTGCTTCGGCTCGCCCGCGCCGGTGCGATCCTCACGGATACCGATCAGGCGGCGGCGCTGGCGGTCGACGATCAGGTCGGCATAGCGCATCGCGCCCGCTTCGGTGATCGGCACGGGCGCTTCGCCGGGGGTATGGCGATACAGGCGGTCGTCGGGGACATTGGAAAAATAGGTCGTGCCGTCGCTAACGGTGAAACACGCGCCGCCATATTCATATACGCGCGTCCGCACGTAGTACGGCGCGGGCGTAAGCTCTTCGATGCCATTGACGGGGTCGAAGCGGGCAATCACGCCGCGCCCGCCCTTTTCAGGGAAGTTGCGCAGCAGGTAGAGAACATCGCCATCGGTACAAAGCTGCCCGATCCAGCCGTTGGGGCTGTGCGCCACCAGCGCGGCGCTGACAGGCGATTTCCAGCTTCCGTAAGGAGCGACGGTCGTCATCTCCGGGGCGTTCCTTTCTCTGATGACAGGCGCTGACAGGCGCTTCGACAGCGACGAGCGGACGCGGGTCGCATCCGACATCTCGATATTGACACCGTTGGCATGTTGTACGCAAAATGTTGTATACAATCTACATCTATTGTAAACTAGATTGGCTCGCTGTCAAAAAGTTGCCAGCGGGCAAGCCGGGCACATTAACCAGGAACGTGCATTCGGAAAGAGCAGGCTGCATGAAAACCGCACAGACCGTCAAAGACGACATTCTTCAACGCTATGAGGCGCGCACCGCCCAATCACGCCAGTTCGATCAAAGCGCGCGCATATCCCTGCCCGGCGGCGATACGCGCTGGTCAACGTATTACCTGCCCTATCCGGTCTACATGACAGGCGGAACGGGCTGCTTCCTCGAAGATGTGGACGGGAACCAGTACCTCGACTTCCAGAATAACTACACCGTGCTGGTGCATGGGCACGCGCACCCCGCCATCACCGCCGCGCTGCAGGCGCAGGTTCCGCGCAGCGTGATCTACGGCGCGCCGTTCGCGGAGCAGTATCACCTCGCCGACCGGATCACGAAGCGGCTGCCGGGCGTGGAGATGCTGCGCTTCACGAATTCCGGCACCGAGGCGACCATGATGGCGATGCAAGCCGCCCGCGCGATCACCGGCAAACCGGCGATCCTCAAAATGGACGGCGGCTATCACGGCTCGCATGAGTACGCGCAGGTCAACGTCTCGCCCGACCTGAGCGGCGCGGCGCTGCCTGTCCCGCACGTCGAACACGAGGGCATCCCCGGCAACATGTTCGAAACGGTGCTGGTGGCGCGCTTCAACGACGCCGCGAGCGTCGAGACGATCCTGAAGGCGCACCACGAACAGATCGCCGCCATCATCGTCGAGCCGGTGATGAACACCGCCGGGATCATCGTCGCCGACGACGAATTTCTGATCGCCCTGCGGCGGCTGGCAGATGCCTACGGCGTCCTGCTGATCTTCGACGAGGTCGTCACCTTCCGGCTGCACGAGAACGGCTACCAGGGCATGAGCGGCGTGCTGCCCGACCTGACCGCGCTCGGCAAGCTGATCGGCGGCGGGCTGCCGGTCGGGGCGTTCGGCGGGCGCGCCGACATTCTGAGCCGCTTCGACCCCGCCGCGCCGAAGGGGCTGCATCATTCGGGCACGTTCAACGGCAACCCGCTGACGATGGCAGCCGGCATCGCCTCGGTCGAGGCGCTCACAGCGGGAGCGATTGATCACATCAACCGGCTGGGCGAGCAGATGCGCGCGGGCATCGAAGAAGCCTTCGAAGAATTCGGGCTGCACGGGCGGACGACCGGAACCGGCTCGCTGCTGTACGTCCACTGGACGCCCGACCCGATTGAGCAAGCCGCCGACGTGGTGCGCTGGAAGCAGCGGGCGGGCGAACTGCCGCGCCTGCTGCACCTGGAACTGCTGAACCGGGGCGTGTTTGCGGCGAACCGGGGGTTGTTCAACATGTCCACACCGATGACCGAAGGCGACGTGAACAGCGCGCTGACGGCTTTCCGCGAGTCGCTCGACGTGCTCAAGCCATACGCAGCGGAAGTCGCGCCGCACCTGCTGCGCTGAGCAGACGGCGACTCAAAAAGCGCTTCTGAACCCAGAGGCGCTTTTTTGTCGCGTATGGATGGCGAGCAGCTAAGCCGAAGCGCGAATCACGAGCGAGGTCGGCAGGGTGAGCTTGACCGGGATGTCGAACACCTGACCGTCGATCTTCTCGAACAGCCGATGCACGGCGATTTCGCCCATCGTCCGCTTGGGCACGTTGACGGTCGTCAGCGGCGGCGTGGTGTAGCTGGACTGCGCCACATTGTCGAAGCCGAGCACCGCCACGTCGTCCGGCACGCGCACCCCGGCTTCCTGGAGCGCCTGAAGCGCGCCGAAAGCGGTCTGGTCGCTCACGCAGAAAACGGCGTCGAACTTCGTGCCGCTCTGGAGCAGCGCCTTCATTTCGAGATAGCCGACCGTCGGGTAGCTTTCGGAGAGATACGGCTGGATGAGCGCGGGGTCGATGCCGATTCCGGCTTCGTGCATGGCGATGCAGTAGCCGCGATAGCGCTCGATCAGGCTGCGATAACGGTTTGAGCCGCGTAGAAAGGCGATACGCCGGTAATTTTGCTGCAGGAGATACTGCGTCGCCTGCGCCGCCCCGGACGTGTAATCCGGCAGCACGGCGTCGATGGGCGGCTCCAGCAGGTAATTATCGACCAGAACCGCCGGGAGCTTTTCGTTCATGGCGGCGGCGACAATATCGCCGTTGAGGTCGCCCCCACCGAGCATGATGACGCCCGCCAGCGCGCCGTTGTGTTCTTCCAGCAGGCGCGGGACGGCTCGGTCATCCTCCACCACGATCAGGGCGATGTGATAATCGAGCTGGCGGGCATAGGCGTCGATACCCTGAATGACTTCGCCGTAAAACATGTCGGAAAATGGCGATAATGGGAGCTTCTCGATGAGCAAGCCGACGAAGCGCGGGTCGGTCGTGGCGCTGCCGCGCCGGGGCAGGTAACCCAGGTTGGCGATGGCGCTGGCAATGCGGTCGCGCGTCGCGTCGGCAAGACCCGGCTTGTCGTTGAGAAAGTTGGAGACAGTCGCTATCGAGACGCTGGCTTCGGCTGCTACGTCGCGGATCGTCACTTTACGAGTTGGCACAGCATGAGTCCCTTTGTTCGCCATTCAGGAAATACGGTACGCCGCAGGTAGATATTACACCATGCAAATTAACTTGGGTCTACATTTCTCTTGACTGCTGCCGGATGACCCGTAATTGAGCGAGACGCCCAGCAATTTTAGAAAACAATTTGACTCGATTACTGAAATGAGCTAGATTATGGATATTAATTTTACTTCTATTTTACTGAAATTTCAAATGAGCCTGAATTTTGTTCACTCCTCAACCTGCAAATGCTCAGTTGATCGCGGTCTTCGCCGAGGGTTTAAGCCCTCGGCTCGCGCAAAACGTCGCCCACTGAAGGGGCGACTCAACCTAATCAGATTTCGAGCGACCCTGAGTCGCCACGTCGGACTCGCTGGCGGTTCAAACTGCCAGCGACCTGCCGTCACTCGTCATACTGGCTTTTGCATACACACGCTCAGCCTTCACACAACCGCATCTGCCGTTGACTTCCGACCTGCAAGCAGAAGGGAGGCGATTCGACCGCGCAAAACGGACTTCAATTAGATATAGATAGGCACACCCACTTTTCACATCTGATGGAGGTAAATATGAGGACTCACGTTTTCAAGGCAGTACGGCGCTCGGCGCTCATTCTGGCAGTTTTTTCCCTGGTGATCGCGGTCGGCGCGGTCGCGTTCGTGCCCGGCGTGGCAGCGCAGGAGCCGGTCACGATCGGCTTCGCCTATGGATCGTTCGCGCCGCAGGAAAAATGGGAAGTGTACTTCGCCGATTTCCTGGCAGCGCACCCCGAAGTCACCATCAACTACATTCCGGTTCCGCTGGATGATGGCTGGGGCGATTACACGCAGAAGATCATCACTCTGATGGTCGGCGGCGAGTCGGTAGACATCATCTGGAACGCGATTGAAGCCGTGCCGCTGATGGCGGACAAGGGCGTCCTGCGCGAACTGGACTCGTTCATGGCAGACGATCCGGACATTCAGGGGTACATCGACGACGTGAACCCGCAACTGCTGCAGGGTCTGCGCTGGAAAGACCAGCAGTTCCTGCTGCCGTTCGCCTGGAACGCCGTGCTGATGTACTACAACAAGCAGGTGTTCGCGGATGCCGGCGTCGCGGAACCGGCGGCGGACTGGACGTGGGACGATTTCCTGGCGGCTGCCCAGCAGCTCACCCAGGATACCAATGGCGACGGCACGCCGGATATCTGGGGCTTCCAGACCGGATTTAGCACCTGGTCGCTGGGTCCGTGGCCGATCTCCAACGGGAGCTTCTGGCTGAGTGAAGATTTCAGCGAACCCTGGTACACCCGCCCGGAGACAATCGAAGCCGTGCAGTTCGCGCGCGACCTGATCTGGGAACACGGCGTCGCGCCGTCGGGCGACTTCAGCCCGGAAGCCGCGTTCGCCGCCGGGACGCTGGCGATGTTCCCCGCCGCGCCGGCAACCCGTGAAGGTCTGCTCGCCTCTGGCATGAGCGCTGACCAGTACGATGTCGCCTACTGGCCTACGAAAACCGGTGATGGCACGCACGGCACGATCTGGGGCACGGACGGTTACGGCATCACCACGAACAGCCAGCACCCCGATATCGCCTGGGCAATGCTGAAGGAACTGGTCAGCAACAACGTGATGTCGAGCCTGCTGTCGGGTCAGTATGCGTCCGCCAGCGCCCCGGCGCGCACCTCGCTGGCGCACGATCCGCGTCTGGTGGAAGCCAGCCCGGCGAACTACCTGTACTTCTATGACGCGCTCGCCGGCGCACGGACGGTCATCAACTCGCCGATTTTCGCGGAACTGGGTGAAATCCACAGCCGCTATATGTCGCAGGTGTGGGCGAACGAAATGTCGGTGGAGGACGCCATGACCAACATTCAGGCTGAGATGGAAGCGGCGATTGCCGAAGCCGCCGAATAAGGCAGAACGTTACTCAACGAAGGTGGGTGGAGTCGCACGACTGCACCCATCTTCAATACACTTCTGGATTACATAGTAACGTTTGCAAAAAGGAAGGCGTTTATGGCATCCGCCGTCGTACCGGGCAGGGTGACACGGAAGCGTATGACTTCCATGAAAGCCGGCGAAGCCATCGCCGGGTATCTGTTCATCCTGCCGACACTCGCAAGCTTCGTGATCTTCTTCGCCATCCCGGTCGTGTGGGGCTTGGGGATGGCGCTGTTCAAGTGGGATTTCCTGTCCGCACCGAAATACATTGGCTTGGAAAATTTCGCCGACCTCGCCACCGACAAACTGTTCGTGACGACGCTGAAGAACACGGCGATCTTCGCCTTCTTCGCCACGCTGCTGAACGTCGGGCTGGGCATGTTGATCGCCATCGGCATCAACAGCATCCAGTGGAAATGGCTGAAGGGGCTGCTGCGTACCGCCTTCTTCATCCCGTTCGTGGTGTCGATGGTCGTGCTTTCACTGCTGTTCGGCTTTCTGCTTCAGGAAAGCAACGGGGTGGTCAATTACTACCTGAACCTGGTCGGCATCGGCAAAATTCCCTGGCTGACTTCTTCCACCTGGGCGATCCGGTCAGCGATCATGGTCGACGTTTACAAGAATATCGGCTTCTACATCCTGATCTTCCTGGCGGGCTTGCAGACCATCCCGTCCGACCTGTACGAAGCGGCGGACGTGGACGGCGCGAGCCGCTGGTCGAAGCTGACACGCATCACCATCCCGCTGCTGACGCCGACGCTGTTCTTCTCGCTGATCATCGCGTTCATCGGCGCGTTCCAGGTGTTCGAATCGATGTACGTGCTCACCAACGGCGGACCGGGCGATTCGACCCGGACGGTGGTGATGTACCTGTACCGCGAAGCGTTCGGCAGCTTCGACATGGGCTATGCCGCGACCATCGCCGCCGTGTTGTTCGCCATCATCCTTATCCTGACCGTGATTCAGCTTCGGCTGGGTCGGCGGTGGGTGTTCTACCGATAACGCGGGGTATATCCATGACGGCTATCCGTGTTTCCCCCCAACGTTCGAACCGCAGCAGCAACCTGCAGGACAAGCTGAGCCACAACTGGCGCTCGTATCTCGTCACCGCGCTGCTGTGGCTGCCGCTGATCATCGGCGGCATCGCGATGTTTCTGCCGCTGGTGTGGGCGCTGTCCTTCTCGTTCGGGCTGCCGCAGGAATTCTTCCAGGTGCCGCCGCCGGTCATCCCCAGCGCCATTCGCCTGGACAACTATCAGGAAGTGCTGGCGCGCGTCCCGTTTCTGCTGTTCCTGCGCAACAGCCTGTTCGTGACCTTCGCCGTCACCATCGGGCAGTTGATCACGTGCAGCATGGCGGGGTACGCCTTCGCCCGGCTCCGGTTCCCCGGCAAACGGATCATCTTCACGCTGTTTCTGACCTCGCTGATGGTTCCGGGGCAGATCACGCTGATCCCGGTGTTCATCATCGTGCGGTCGCTGGGCATGTACAACAGCCTGGGCGCGCTGATCGTGCCGGGGCTGGCGAGCGTGTTCGGCACGTTCCTGATGAAGCAGTTCTTCGAGACGATTCCGTCCGACCTCGAAGACGCGGCGAAGATCGACGGCGCGAACTTCTTCCAGATTTACTGGCGGGTGATGCTGCCGCTGGCAACGCCGTCGCTGGCAACACTGGCGATCCTGACGTTCAACAGCTCGTGGAACAACTTCCTCGGTCCGTTGATCTTCATCAATTCGCCGGACCGAATGACCCTGCCGCTGGGCATGATCTTCCTGCGCGGGCAGACCGGCGTGGTGAATTCCGGCATCCTGATGGCGGCGATCATCCTGAACCTGATTCCCGTGCTGACGTTCTTCCTGATCTTCCAGCGCCGGATCGTCGAGGGAGTCACGCTCAGCGGGCTGAAAGGAGTCTAGCCGAGCCGCCATGCGCGGCGAGGGCGATATCGCTCGCCGCAGGACGCACTGCGCCTGTTCACGGCGACCAGAACCAACTTGACACGGGCAGCAACCGAGCAGATGGCTCGTCCACACCATGCTCAGGAGAGAAAACGTGAACTATCGTAAGGACTTTCGCACTTTCCACGCCGCATCGAGCGCGCTGCTGTTTCCGCTGGGCGGGATCGGCACGGGCAATTTTTCGCTGGGGTCGCGCGGGGAGTTTCGAGACTGGGAAATATACAACCGCCCGGAAAAGGGCAGAATCCTGCCGATTTCGCTCTTCGCCATTCGCACCAAAGCCGGCGAACAGACGCCGGTCACGCGCGTGCTGGAAGCCGCGCTGCAAGCGCCGTATCACCTGTCGCATGGCTACCACCCGGTGACGACGATGGGGCTGCCCCGCCTGAAAGATGTGAGCATTCGCGGCGAATACCCGTTCGTGTCGTACACATTTGAAGACCCGATGCTGCCGGTGAACGTCGAACTGGAAGCCTTCACGCCGCTGATCCCGCTCAACCCCGACGATTCGGGGATTCCCGGCGCAGTCATGACCTACACGGTGACCAACCCCGGCGACCAGCCCGTGCAGGTGACGATTGTCGGGACGCTGGCGAACCCGGTCGGCGTGCCGGAATACGACCCGATGGAAAATATCTGGTCGGTGACGTATGGGCGGCACGTGAACACCTTCCGCGACGAGCCGGAACTGCGCGGCATCTTCATGACCAACGATCAGATCGAGCCGGGCAGCCTGCGTTTCGGCAGCGCCAGCCTGACGACCAGCAGCCCGAACGTCACCATGAAGCGCTACTGGATGCGCGGATCGTGGTGGGATTATCTCCAGGAATTCTGGGACGACCTGGACTCGGACGGCTTGCTGGACGACCCCAGCGACGACCTGCAGGGAAATCGCATGGGGCTTGGCTCGCTGGGCATCGTTGAGACGCTCCAGCCGGGCGAAACGAAGGCGTTCCGCTTCGTCATTACGTGGTATTTCCCCAACCGCCCGAATACGTGGGACCCGCGCCTTCTGCCGGAAATGGGCATCGACAGCGCGACCGTAGGGACAATTCGCACGCGCTACGCCAAACATTTCAGCGACGCCTGGGACACTGCCCGCTACCTGACGTGCGAGATGCCGCGCCTCGAAAACGGAACGCGCGCTTTCCACGACGCGCTGTTCGACAGCAGCCTGCCGCCATACGTGCTCGACGCGATTTCGGCGAACATCGTGCCGCTGCGCAGCACCACCTGCTTCTGGGTGGAAGATGGGCGATTCTTCGGCTGGGAAGGCACGTATGACGACCGGGGCGGGTGCTGCTACGGAACCTGCACCCACGTGTGGAGCTACGCTTTCACGCTCGCGTATCTGTTCCCCACGCTGGAACAGTCGATGCGGCGCATCGAGTTCAATCAGGAACTGGAAGCGGACGGGCTGATGCATTTCCGCGCCATCCGCACCTTCCACAGTGATACGATCTGGCGCGGCAAGCTGACCGCCGCCGCCGACGGACAGATGGGGTCGATTCTGCGTGCCTACCGCGAATGGCAGGTCAGCGGCGACAAAGCATTCCTGACGGACATCTGGCAGGGCGTGAAGCAGGCGATGAACTTCGCCATCACCCACTGGGACCCCGACAGCGACGGCATCATGCAGGGCAGCCAGCACAACACCTACGACATTTCGTTTGTCGACCCGAACGCGCTGTGCGGAATTTACTACCTGGGCGCGCTGCGGGCGTTCGAGGAGATGGCGCGGGTGATGGGCGAAACCGAACTGGCGCAGCGGGCGCACCAAATCTTCGAGTCCGGCAGTCAGAAGCTCGACGCACTGCTGTGGAACGGCGCGTTCTATATTCAGATCGGCGAGAACGTGGCGACCAAGAATTACCAGTATGGGACGGGCTGCCTGTCCGACCAACTGCTCGGACAGCTTCACGCCCGCGTGCTGGGGCTGGGCGACCTGCTGCCGCAAGATCACATCCGCACGGCGATCAGGTCGATCTACGACAACAACTTCCTGGAGAGCTTCCGCCAGCACGTCAACCCGCAGCGCGCCTACGCCTTCAACGACGAGGCGGGGCTGGTGCTGTGCTCGTGGCCCAACGGCGGACGCCCGCGCCTGCCGTTCCCGTATTCGGACGAGGTGTGGACAGGAGTCGAATACCACGTGGCGGCGCACCTGATCTACGAAGGCTTTACTGAAGCCGGGCTGCGCATCGTCGAAGCCACCCGCGACCGTCACGACGGCACGCGCCGCAACCCCTGGAACGAGGTGGAATGCGGCAACCACTACGCCCGCAGCATGTCGAGCTGGTCGGTGCTGCTGGCGCTGACCGGGATGCACGCGGATATGGGGCGTGGCGAACTCCGGTTCGCGCCCGCCGCCGGAATGCTTTCCAAAGACACGCCGTTCAAGGCATTCTGGTCGACCGGGCGGGCGTGGGGCACGGTCACGCAAACCTGGGATGAGGCGGCGGGCGAATGGCGCTCGTCGGTTGAGGTGCTGGGGGGCGATCTGGATGGCATCACGGTGCGGTTCGCCGAACCGCAGGTCGGATAGCCTGTACAAGCCGCAGTTCTTGCAGTGGCGTCATATCTTACGCCCCTACGGAGCACCATCATCGTCATGGGCGTCTTTTGACAACTTGGCTAAGCGCTGCCGCGAATCACCAGTTCGGCGTCGTAGTTGAACTCGCGGTACGTCAGGTCGCCCTGCATCCGCCTCAGCAGCAGCCGCGCCGCCTGCGCGCCCATCTCGCGCTTGGGCACGCGGAAGGTCGTCAGCGGCGGCGTCACCTGCGACACCAGCAGGATGTCGTCCACGCCGGTGATCGCCAGATCATCGGGGATCGTGCGCCCAAGTTCTTTTGCCGCCTGCATGATGCCGAGCGCGACCAGATCGTTGCCGCCGATAACCGCGTCCAGTTCGGGATGCGCGTGTAAAAGCTGCATCCCCAGCTCATAGCCGCTTTTCAAGGTGGGGTGACCGGAGACGCACCATTCGCGCCGGACTTCGATGCCTTCGGCGGTGAGTTCGCGCACGAAGTCGCGGATCGACAGGTACTGCGAACTGTGTTTCAGGCTGAAAAAGCCGATGCGGCGGCGTCCGGTCTCGTGGAGATAACGCGCCGCCATCAGCGGAACCGCGCCCTGCCGGTAGCGCGCCGCCACGACGCTGGCGAGCGGCTGCGGCGGTCGGCGGTTGATGGTGACAACCACCGGATGCCGGTTGAGCAGCGGAAACAAAACTTTGTCCGGCAAGCGCGAACTGCACACGATGAGTCCGTCGATGGTGGTCTCGTCCAACTGCGAGAGCACGGCGCGTTCGCGGGCGGGCGTTTCGTTGGTGTTCGCCACCAGCACGTTGTAGCCTTCCTGCCAGAAGACTTCTTCCGCGCCCTGGAAAATTTCGGAGAAATACGGGTTGGTGATGTCCGGCACGAC
>JADLHH010000356.1 GCA_020848855.1 Anaerolineae bacterium
AGCCTTCGCCTGTCCAGCTTCCCGTGTAGTAAATCGGCGTGCCGATGACGCGCTCGCCCGTTTCGGCTTCGAGAATCCGCCAGCCGTTGCCGCCGATGGGCTTCGCCTGAAGCAGATCGACCGCCTGCGGGATGTCGGCGACGGCGATCAGGCTCATCAGCCCCTCGATGGTCGACTCCGCGCCGGAATTCCGGTTGACGCGCCACGACACGGGTCCGTTGATGCCGTCAAAAACGCGCCCGGTTTCGGGGTCGTACATCGGCACGCCCGCCATGTTGTTACCGAAGTACCAGCTTCCCGCCAGCCCGGCATAGCGGGCGTATTTCTCGTCGCCGGTGGCGCGGTAGAGCGCGGCGTAAGTCTGTACCAGCATGTTCGTGCCGTAGGCGATCTGCCCCAGCCGATCCGGGATCGGTCCGATCTGGCGGAAGCGCTCGAACGCGAGCTGGCGCAGCAGGAACGAATTCGCGTCGGCTGCCGCCGAGTCGATCCAGTCCTGGCGCTGAAGCGTCGCCCCGGCGACGACCAGCGCGTGAGTCATGTGCGCGCCCCAGGTATGGAACAAGCCGGGGGCGTTCGCCTGTACCGGATGCATCCCCCAGGGATAGGTGCTGTCGTCGCCCAGACGGTACTGCGCCAGACCATCGGCGATTTTGGTGAGGATGTCCGCCGTCGTCTCGTTGGGGCGCGCCTGATAGTACGCTGACAGCGCCAGCAAGCCGATGCTCGTCACGTCCGGCTCGCCGATCCAGGCGGGCACGTCGTAGCCGTGAACGCGGCTCATCTGCCCGTAATTGCCCAGCGTACCAGCGAGCGCCGCTTCGGTGCGCAGATAGGCATCAGCGAGACGATCCGCGTAGACGGAATCGACGGAATCAAAGACGCGAACGCCTTCGCCCAATGCCCAGAAGCCGCGCATCGCCCACCAGCCGAGGCTTTTATAGCTGGTTCCGCCGGTGCGGTTGATCGTGCCGTCCTTGTCGGTGACGAAGTTGTAGAACTCGCCATCGTCCGCCTGCATGTACAGGACGAACTCGAGGCAGCGCTTCGCCTCGTCGAGCAGATCGGCGTCGTGGGTGCGCTCGAACTGCCATAGATAGACGACTGCGGCGCGCGCCACGTCGTCGATGGCGCTCAAGCCCTCGCCCGCCGCGTCGACCCATGCGTAATCCGGCGCTTCCGAATAAATGTGGACGACCGCCATCTCGCGCCCATCGACGGTGATCGGCTCGGTGAGGAAGCGCAGGTGATCGAGATTCACGAGGTTGGCGCTGTCGAGGGTCGCTTCCTGAGCGAAGCCAATCAGGGGCAGGAGTAACAGCCCACACACTGCGATTAATCCAAAACGCATCATCACCGCCCTGTCCTGATTCTTACTCAGTCCTCAGTCCTCGGCACTCAGTCCTATCCCTTCACCCCGCCGATGTTGATGCCCTCCAGGAACTGCTTCTGCGCCAGGAAGTAGATCACCAGCACCGGAAGCGCCATCATGACGCTCATTGACATCATGTACTGCCAGAGCGGGGCTTCTTTCGAAACCGAATTCTGGAAGAACTGCATCGCCAGCCCCAGCGGGTACATCTGCGGGGTGGTCAGGTAGAGCAGCGGTCCCTGAAAGTTGTTCCAGTTGCCCTGAAACGCCAGCACCGCGATTGCCAGCATGATCGGCTTAATCAGCGGGAGCATGATGTGCCAGTAAACCTGGATGACGTTCGCGCCATCCATGATCGCCGCTTCTTCGATTTCGCGCGGAATCGTCAGGTAGAACTGGCGCATCAGGAACACATAAATCGGTCCCCAGGCGAGCAGCGAGGGCCACGTCAGGGGATCGTAGGTGTTGAGCAAGCCCAACTGCTTCCAGATCAGGAATCCGGGGACGCGCGTGATGATACCGGGGATCATGACGGTCGCCAGCATGATGGCGAACAGCGTATCGCGCCCGCGCCAGCGAAAGCGGGCGAAGCCGTAGGCGACCAGCGACGCGCTGAAGATTTCGCCGAACATCGCCAGCAGCGTGATGAACAGTGTATTGCCGAGGATGCGCCAGAAAGTCATGCCCGGCGCAATCGAGCCGAGGCGCGACCAGACATCGATGTAGTTCTGCGGAACTGCCGGGTTCGGGATCAGGTCGATGGTGGTGACGAACAACTGCTGCTGCGTCTTGAGCGAAGTCGAGACCATCCACAGGAACGGGATCACCACGACCAGCCCGCCGAGAATCAGCAGCAGATAGATCACTGCCTGGCGGATGTGCCAGCGGGTCGGCGTGCGCAGCGCTTCATTCGAGAGCCAGCTATCGGCGGTTGTAGCCATTACGCAGCCTCCTCACGCGCGCCCTGATAAAAGACCCACGCCTGCGACGACCGGAACACCAGCGCCGTCAGCGCCAGAATGATCACCAGCAGAATCCAGCCTTCGGCGGACGCCAAGCCCATCTCGCGGAAGGTGAAGGCTTCCTGATAAATCTGCCAGTTGACGAATGTGCCGATGGTAGCGGTCGTCGGGATGAACGCGGCGAATTCAAAGACCTGGAGCGCCGCAATCGTGCCGGTGACGAGGTTGTAAAACAGCGCCGGGCTGAGCATCGGAATGGTGACGTTGCGGAACTTCGCCCACTCGCCCGCGCCGTCAATGTCGGCAGCCTCGTACAGCTCTTTCGGAATACCCTTCAGTCCCGCCAGCAGCACGACCGAATTCGCGCCGAACGCCCCCCACATGCTGACAAGGACGAAGGCGGGCAGCGCCAGATTGGGGTCGGTGAACCAGCGCGGCGTCTCCCAGCCAAGCAAATTGTAGAGGGGTGCGAGCAGGTTGTTGATCAGCCCGGCGTTGGGCGCGAAAATCCAGCGCCAGAGCAGCGCCGTCGCCACGACGGGCAGGATCGCGGGCATGTAATAGAGCACCCGCCAGAGACCGAGAAGCCTCACTTTCTGGTTGAGGAGCAGCGCCACTCCCAGCGCGGAAATCATGCCGGCGGGCACGCTGAGAAACGCAAACGGCAGCGTCAGGCGGATCGCGCGCCAGAAATCTTCCTGCTTGGCGCTGAAGACGAATCCGCCATCGCCCACGGTGATGCGCTGTACTTCCTTGAATCCGCGCGGCAGCACTTCGGATGTCCGCTGGTCTGCCGATTCGAGCGGCGTGATGTTCAGCGTGAACAGATCGCGGTAGTTGTCCAAGCCGATCCACCTGGGCTGCTGGACAAGGTTGTAGTCGGTGAAGCTCAGATACAGCGACGCGCCGATGGCAAACACGTTAAAGACGAGGAAACCGATCACCCAGGGGACGACCAGCGTCCGTCCGGTCGCCGCCTCGCGCTTGACGCCCAGCCGAAGCTGTACGCGGTAGACGACGAACATGATGACGCCCAGCCCAATCGCCACGAGGATGTAGCGTATCAGTGTCGGCAGATACGTTTGCAATGCCCCAGGGTCCATAGGCTCATACTTTCTCTCTAAGTGTGAAACACTTTGCTCTCAAAAAATCTCTGCAAATCGGACGTGTAGGGGCGAAACACGTCTCGCCCCTACGCCTATGTCTATGGTCGATTAGCTGTTGCCCGGCAGATATTCCTCAAGATCGGGGCGAACTTCCGCCGCCAGATCCGCTACCGAAAGATCGGTCTGCTTGTTGAGCAGCGGGCTGAGGTACTCGCTCCACAGCACGTCATTCCATCTGAGATATTCGGGGATGATGGTCAGGGCGCGCATATTCTGCGCCGCTCCCATGATCGCCTCAGCGTTGGCTTCCTTGCGCGGCTCGGACGCCACCAGATGCTCGACAGTCCCCTGCGAAATACGCGGCGAGACGATCTTCCAGCCCTGGATGCCTTCGGTCACGGCAAGCAGCGCGGCGCAGGCTTCATCCGGGTGCTGGGTCGCGGCGTTCACCAGCGTGCTCGCCGTCCATGCATAGGTGATATTGTTGCCGGTGGTGGGGTTCTTCGGGACGGAGACGACACCAACGTCCAACCCTTCCTGACGGTCGAGGTCGTCGGCTGCGCCACCCATGAACATCGCCACTTTGCCCGCCTTGAACATGGCGTCAAAGCCCTGCTCGCTGATGGTTTCGACGCTAGGGGCGATCTCCGGGTTGTAAGCGAAGCTCAGATAGAATTCCACACCCGCGACCGCTTCCGGGCTGTCAATCGGCGAGGTCGTCAGGTCGGTGCTGATGAAGTCGCCACCCTCCTGCCAGACGAAAATCTGCGGCGGCGGCCAGCCGTTGGCGGTGAAGCCGTACTGATCGTCGTGCGTCAGCGCCTTGGCGTCGGCGATGAAATCATCCCACGTCCAGTCGGCAGTTGGGTAATCGAGACCCGCCGCGTCGAACAGCCCACGGTTGAAATAGACCACCACCGGCTGCGCGATCCAGGGCAAGCCGTACAGCACACCGTCCTGATACGCCGTCTGGATGATGCCGGGATAGTAGTCGTTCACGTCGCCTGCCGTCTCCGGCGCGGCGTCCGCCACGCATTCGGTCAGCGGCAAGAACGAGCCATCCGCCGCCAGCGAAATGTGATCCTGGTCGAGCCACATCAGGTCAGCCGCCGTGCCGCCGGCAAGCTGCGTCTGAATCTGGGTGTAATAATCGGCGGGCAGCGGCTCCTGAACAATTTGAAAATCGGTGATGCTGGCGTTGATACTGTCGATGATCGCGTTAAACTCCGCGGCTTCATCAACGCCTGCCCAGGTTGCAATCCGAATCGTCACCGGCTCCTGCGCGGCGACGACTCCCACGCTCAGCGCCAGCACCGCGAGCAGACAAACCCAAAGCGACCTGCGATTCATTAAGATATCCTCCTAATCTGTATGAGACTACCTGAACTCAGATTTCGTCCTGGTCAGCGCCTTCGTATAGCTGGGTGGATGCGCGCTTGACCAATTCGACCGACACGAGAACTTCAACCGGAAACGAGTCCGGGTGGTCCAAAAGGGAAAGTGTCCGCTGAGCGACTTCCGCGCCCATCTGCCGCTTGGGCACGCGAATCGTGGTCAACTTCGGTTCATTGAGGCTTGCCAGCGGAATGTCGTCGAAGCCGACGATGGACAGGTCGCCGGGGATGGTTTTACCCATCTCCTGTGCGGCACGCATGGCACCGAGCGCCATCGCATCGTTGACGGCACAAATCGCGGTGATGTCGGGATACTGCTCGATCAGGCGGCGGAAGGACTTCTCGCCTGATTCAATGGTGGTGCGGTCGGCATAGACGATTGGAAGCGCGAGACTCTTCTCCCCAAGCGCCCGGCGATACCCTGCGACGCGGCGCGCGTTGCTGACCCAGTGTTCGGGACCGGAAAGCGCACCGATTCGGCGATGGCGAAGCTCGACCAGATGATGCGCTGCCAGATAGGCGCCGCCCTCGTCGTCGCTGTTGACACAGTTAACGCGCGAATGTGCCAGTTGATTATCGACCAGCGCCAGCGGGATGCCCGATTGCAGCAGCGTCATGATGGTCTCGGACGGGATGTCGGGACCCGCCAGGATCATGCCGTCGATGCGGCGCTCGCGCACGAAGCGAAATTCGAGCGGTGCGAGCAGGGTCTCCCGCGTGAGCGTGCCAATTGTGACGTGGTAGTCGGTGCTGGCAAGCGCCTGCTCGACGCCGTGTAATATCTCGCCATAGAACGGGTCGGTGTGCATGGAAATGCCCGGCTTTTCGCGCACGAAGAAGCCGATACCGAACGTCTGCGACTTGACCAATCCGCGCGCCGTGATGCTGAGCGTGTACTTCAACTCTGTGGCGCGCTGCAAAATGCGATCCCGCAGTTCGGCGCTGACGCCCGGACGGTCGTTGAGCGCGCGCGACACCGAAGCATTGGAGACGTTAAATTCTTTGGCGATCTGCTCAATAATCGATGACATATTCGAAACGTCTTGCTTTACGTAAGCGTTTACGTTAAATATATAGTAAAGTTCTGATGGTTGTCAAAGGGCTTTAGACAAATCGTACAAAAACGATCATGACAAAATTAGAGGCACGACCCGATTTTTCGATTGAGCCTGTGGAGGACGCAGGCGTCTGGAGTTTCACCGCCCGGCTGGGCGACGGCACGACGCTGCCGAGCCAGCCGTTCGACGGGCTGCGCGCCAGTGATACAGGTACACATACGCTCGGCGGCGAAGGTGAAAATTTCCGCTGGCGGACACACATCGCGCCGCTGGTGGGCGGATTCCTGCTGGAGACGACGCTGCACGCCGATGCGCCCGTCGAAATCTGCCCGGCGATGATCCTGTGGCTGGGCGCGCTTGACAACATGGACGACCGTCAGGCGCACACCTGGCGGCAGACGATTCTGCGCGCGCCAACCACCAACCAGCAGGGACTCGGCGGCAACGACCTGCCCGCCTGCTACCTGTACGATCACGCCACTCGCACCGAGACGATCTGCTACTTCCCGCCGGATCGCTTCGCCTGGGCTGCGCACCGCTTCTACGATTTCACCATGCGCGAGGTCATGGTTTACCGATCGGAAGGGCGCTACGGGGTCGGCTTGATCCCCAACGCGCCGACCACGACGTTTGTGTTTCCGCCGGGCGAGCATCGTTTTGCATGGTGGTTCACGCAGCATCACCGCGAAACGATCCCCACGCTTTGGGAAGCTCAGCGCCGCTTGATTGCGGTGGTCGCGCCGCTGCTCGACCCGCAGCCGACGCCGGTTGCTGGCGCGCTCGCCTGGCGCGAGATGGCGCAGAACGCGCTGCAAGATTTACGGTCGCCGGACTGCTGGATCGACGTAGATGGGCAAAGCGGGCTGCGGGCGTATGTGCGCGGGAGTTCGGCGCTCAAGCGCGACGAGGCGCGCGGCTTCGAACTGATGACGCAGCTTGACGTGCTGCTGCCGCTGCTCCACTGGCGCGACGCGACGCAATCGACCGAAGCAAATGACATCATCGAGCGGCTGCTGAGCACGCTGCCGCTGTTTGAGCACCATGACTGGAATTACGTCGCCAACAATTTCCCGCCGCATCCGGGCGACAGCTTCATGGATACGTGGTATTTCCTCGAAAACGCGCTGATCAAGCTGCCCTGGGTCGCCTATCTCACCGGAGACGACAGTCTCAGGCGGCTGTTCTTCACGGCGCTCGGCGGCGCGCGCAGGCTGGCGCACAACACGAATTACCTGTTTCCACTGTTCGCCGACGCCGCCGACTGGCTGCCGCGTCACAGCCTGCTCAACGTCAGCGTCGGCGGCTTGTACGCGCTCGGCTG
>JADLHH010000357.1 GCA_020848855.1 Anaerolineae bacterium
GCGGAGTCTTTAACGCGGCTATCAGAAAGTCGACTGCCGAGCGTTCCAGCAGGTACATATCCGGGCGGTCGTCCACCAGGGCGTAATAGGCATCGCTGGTGGGTGTGCGGTAGCCAACCGCCACCGCATGGATGCCGTTGCTCACGACGATATCGACCGCCAGAATGCCTTCCGGCGTGAAGCCGTATGCCGCCTTGTCGTCGCTCGCGCCCAGCGGAATCGTGCGGTGAAAGGGCAGCACGATCATTGTGCGGGCGATCAACTCGGCGGTGCTTGTGTTGAGCGTGCCGCTGCTGTCCGGCGCGGTCCAGTTGCCGTCCGCGTCACGGGCAATCGTGAACGACTGACCCGTTTCCGGGCTGCGTAGGCGAATCGCCTGAATATCGTTGATCTGGATATCGGTGAAAACACAGTACGAGCAGCTATTGTCGGCATTCAGATTCGTCGTCGGCTGGTTGTTCTGCATGAACAGCAGCGTCACCAGCGCGACGAATACGATCAACAGGATCAGCAGGGTACGGCTGTTTTTCATCGCTCGATGTCCATCAGCGCCGCACCCGCCGCATCCAGATCGCCACGCCGGTGACCAGCACCGCGCCGGGCATCAGAATCACGGTCAGGAAGGTGATCAGGTCGAGCGTCTGCGTGCTGACGAAGATCAGCGGCGAGCCGACGCCGTAAAGCTGCGGCGCGAAGGTGATCTGCTCCCCCAGCCCGGTCAGCCACGCCATGCTATCAGTGAACAGGACGCCGTTGCCGCCGGACAGTATCAGCCCGTTGCTGACGAAATCGCTGTCGCCGATCAGAACGATGCGCGCGCCCGTCGTCTGGTTGCTCGACCAGACGACCGTCGTCAGCGGACCGGGAACATCCACGTCGGCGTCGTAACGATAGGTATTGGTCTCGCCCAGCGTCCGCAGATCGGTTTCGCCGTAGCTCTGCTCGGAAGACAGGATCACCTGCCCGTTGGCGATATTCGCGGGCGCGTTTTCCAGATTGACTTCGAGCGCGCGCGCGACCCGGAACATGGTCGGGTTCTGGGCGGGGTCGAGCCGCGCACCCAGATCGGTATCCGAGAATACGTAAGCGCTCATAGCATCGAGCGCGGTCGCCCCGCTGAACCCCGGATCGACCACCGCCATGTCGAGTGCGCGGATGCCGTAATTCGCCCACAGGTACTGGTTGAAATTGCCGTCCTGCTTCAGAAATGGGTTGTCGTTGAACAGCACGTCCGCCAGCAGCAGCAGCGTCCCGCCGCGCAGCAGGTAGCGGTCGAGCACGCGAATCTGGTCGTCGGTGAAGTCGCTCAGCGGGCGGGCGAACACCACCGTCGCCGCGTTATTAGGGATGTCGCCGTCCTGCGCCGCGAGGTCGGCGAGGCTCAGCGGATAGGTGACCAGCCCGCTTTCGCGCACGCCGTTATTGATGCCGGAGATGCCTTCCTGTGTACTATCCTGCGGGTCGCGCTCGCCGTCGCCTACGTCGAAGTAGACGGTCAGCGTCCCGGCGATCAGCAGGCGAGAGAGCGCCTGCGTCATGTCGCGCTCCTGCTGGTCGCCGCGCGGCACGCGGGCAAGCGTGGCGAAGTTGGTCGATTTCTCGGCGTCGTCATTGACGTACGACACGAACACCTGCGCGTCTTCGGTGACGCCGTAATACTGCGCCAGCGCCGGCTGCTCGTCCGGGTCGATGTACTGCCGCGAGATCAAGCCGTTGGTGGCGGTTTCGTACAGCCGGAAGAACGCGTCGTCGATTTCGCGCTGCGCCAGCGCCCGCGACGAATAGAAGCCGGTGATGCGGATCGGGCGGGAGACGCGCTGCAGCACGCGCTCGGTTTCGCTGCTGAGCGTGTAGCGCTGGGCGATGGTCATGTCGAGCGTGAGGGCGGCGCGCTGGAGCAGCAGATACACCAGCGCCGTGATGCCGATCAGCAGCAGCGTCGAAAAGACGGCGGTCGTGCTGCGCCGCGCCTGCCGCCCGGTGACGAAGCTGGCGAATTCGCGCGGGGACATGACCGCCCACAGCGCGATCCCCAGCACGCCCACGCCCAGCACGACGCCGACGTAGGCTGTGACTGAACCCTGCCAGATGAGTGCCAGCACGCCGACCAGCAGCGCCGCGCCGCCGACGAAGCTGGCAGCCTGTCCGATATTTCTACGGGTGATGATGATCGAGTCGCGTCGCATCAGCGCCACCGGTTGGATTCGACGATGCGCACGGTGATGAACAGCGCGACCGCGATCACGCCGGTATAGAAAGCGGCGTCCTCGGCGCGCAGCAGCCCGGTGGCGAACGAGGTCGAGAAATGCCCCTGCAGCGAGAGTGTCCGCACGAACCGGGCAATATCGATATTGGCGATCAAATCTCCCGCCTGGTCGCCCAGCCAGAACAGGATCAGCGTGACCATGCTCAGAAACGCGGCGACGATCTGGTTTTCGGTCAGCGCCGAAAACAGGATGCCGATTGCCAGCGTCGCGCCGCCGTACAGCCAGATGCCGATATAGGCGCTCACGGCGTGCCCGGTGTCCGGCACGGTGATCGCCAGCAGGATGAACTGGTACAGGAAGGTCAGCGCCAGCAGCACGCTGTAGTAGAACCACGCTCCCAGAAACTTGCCGATTACGATGCTGGTATCCGAGACGGGCGCGGTCAGCAGCAGTTCGAGCGTGCCTTCGCGCCGCTCCTCGGCGAACAGCCGCATGGTCAGCAGCGGAGCGAAGAACACCATCGTGAACGACATCACCACCGGCACCAGCGACGGGTCAGCAGCTTTCGTGCCCATGCTGATGGCGAGGTCGCGGTTGAACAGCACGCCGGTCAGCAGCAGCGTGGCGGCGGCGATGACATACGCGAACGGCGAGGTGAGGTACTGCCCGATTTCGCGTCGAAAGACGATCACAGCAGGCACAATCAATCCCCCACGATTTCGAGAAAGATCGATTCGAGCGACGAGGTCACGCTGCGCATTTCCAGCAGCTTGTATCCGGCGCTGATCACCTGCGCCGAAATTTCCCCGCGAACGTCGACGTTGGGCTTGGCGTGGACGACGAAACCACTGCCGTCATCCGCGACGCTTTCCACGCCGGGGATTGCTTGCAGCAGGTCGCTCGCTTTTGCTCTGGACGCGCCGCCAATCTCGACGTAGAGCGCCGCGCCGGGCTGGAGCTTGCGGCGCAGGTCGGCGGGCTTGCCCTGCGCGACGATTTTGCCCTTGTCCATGATCAGCACGCGGTCGCAGACCTGTTCGGCTTCGGTGAGGATGTGCGTACTGAACAGCACGGTATGATCCGCGCCCAGCGCGCGCACGCTCTCGCGCACTTCGATCACCTGCTGCGGGTCGATGCCGATGGTCGGCTCGTCGAGGATGATCACGGGCGGGTTGTGAACCAGCGCCTGTGCCAAGCCGAGCCGCTGGCGCAAGCCCTTCGACAGGTGGCGGATCAGCATGTCCCGGCGGTCGGTGAGCTGGAAGCGTTCGAGCGACGCATCGACCTGTTCCCTGACGCCGTTCACGCCGCGCAGCTTCGCCCAGAACGTCACGTAGGCGTGTACGGTCATGTCCGGGTAGACGGGCACGCGCTCCGGCAGGTAGCCGACGCTGCGCCGCGCTTCCATCGAATCGTCAACCACGTCGTGCCCGGCGACTTTTGCTCTGCCTTCGGTCGGCGGCATGAAGCCGGTCAGCATCCGCATGGTCGTGGTTTTGCCCGCGCCGTTCGGTCCGAGCAGCCCGACGACTTCGCCGCGTTTGGCTTTGAAGCTGATATGGTCGACGGCGAGGTGATTGCCGTAGCGTTTGGTCAGGTTGGAGACTTCGATCATGTAGGTTCGTTGCTGCAGGGGCGCCGGTGCAACGCTCGGTTGCCTTGGTTCGCCCTACGAATGATTTTATCCCTGCTGCTTATTGTACATGCGGATGCTGCTGCCGAGACGAAAGAGCGTCAAACACGGGTAAAAGTCTCTGTACAAATCCGTTGACAATCCCGCCCGAATCGTCTACACTGAATGCCGATCTCTGAGTGGAAATACAATCATGTGTGTTGATCTGGCTTTACAGCCGAATTGCCCGCGTCGCCGCCGCAGCCGTCGCCCGCAGACCCACGAGGTCGAGCCGGGATTTTTGCGTTAGCGGCGATCTAAGCAGATCAACGAGAGACGCGAACCCAGCCCCTGACCTCGAAACGCGAGGCAGGGGTTTTTGTTTGAAAGATCGTGCTGAGTACTGAGCGATGAGTGCTGAGTGAAAAGACCAGGCGTGTGAACCGAGCGGCAGGTTGCTGAAGCGGGTCATATATAGTGAACCGTTCTTGACTCAGTACTCAGCACGCAACCGAAGGTTGCCCAGCACTCGGTACTATAGGAGCAAAGATGGAAGAGAACCAGCAAATCAAAGTCGGAGTGTACGGCGCGTCAGGATACGCCGGGCAGGATGTGGTCGAAATCCTGTCGAAGCACCCGTGCGCCGACGTGGTGTTCGCCACGTCCAGCACCTACGCCGGGCAGGATGTGCCGTTTTCCGACCTGAAATACATCCCGCACGACACTGCGCCGATGGATCAGGTCGATGTTGTGTTTCTGGCGCTGCCGCACGGTGTTTCGGCGAAGGTGGCGAAGCAGGCGCTCGATGTGGGCGCGCGGGTGGTCGATTTGTCGGCGGATTTCCGGCTCGATACGCCCGAAAGCTACCAGCAGTGGTACAGCCACCCGCATCCTTTCCCCGATATGCTGCCTGTTCCCTACGGATTACCCGAAATCAACCGCGACAAGCTGCGCGACGTAAAGCTGGTTGCCGCGCCGGGCTGCTACCCAACAACCACCATCCTCGGCGTGTACCCGCTGCTCAAGGCGGGTTGGCTCCAGCCGGGGCATCCGGTGATTGTCGATGCCTAGTCCGGCGTTAGCGGAGCGGGGCGCGACCCCAAGCCGCACCTGCATTTTGTCGAGGTCTACGGCAATTTCTCGCCCTACAGCGTTGGGCGGTCGCACCGGCACGTCGGCGAAATCGAGCAGGAGATGCAGAAGGTCGACCCGAACGTCGGCGAACTGATCTTCACGCCGCACCTGCTGCCTGTGGATCGCGGGTTGATGGCGAGCATTTATGTGCCGCTTGCCGACGGGCATACCAGCAGCGAAGCCCAGGCGCTCTACGAAGCCACCTACGCCGGCGAGCCGCTGGTCAGGGTGCTGCCCGCCGGGCAACTGGCGACGCTCAAGCATGTCGTTCGCAATAACACCTGCGCCATCAGCGTCATCGCGCCGACTGAGCGCTTCGTCCACATCACCAGCGTCACCGACAACCTGCGTAAGGGGGCGGCGGGGCAGGCGGTGCAGGACTTCAACCTGATGTTCGGCTTGCCGGAAACGATGGGGCTGATTTGAGTAAACGAAGTTAAAAGTAGAAAGTTAAAAGGAAGATGCCCTTTTACAGCGGTTACTTTTAACTGTCTCTACTTTCAACTTTTAACTGAAGCGGAGCGATGCATGACGATTGTCATCAAAATTGGCGGGCACGAAATTGACAGCCCGGACGTGCTGGCAGAATTCGCGCAGATTATCCACGATCTGAGCGCGCCGACGATCATCGTACACGGCGGCGGCAAGGAAATTTCGACGCTCCAGCAGCGGTTGAACATCGAGCCGCACTTTGTCGATGGCGTGCGCGTCACTGACGCCGACTCGCTGGCGCTGGTCGAGATGGTGCTGTGCGGCACGGTCAACAAACGGCTGGTTCGCACGTTGGTCAACGCCGGCGTCAACGCCGTCGGCTTGAGCGGCGTCGATGGCGGCACGATCAGCGCGGCAAAGCTCTATCATGAAGCGGTCGATATGGGCTTCACTGGCGAAGTCACGGCGATCCGTGTTGACCTGCTGTTGAACCTGCTGGAACTCGGCATCACGCCTGTCCTCGCGCCGATCTGTCTGGGCGCGGACAACAATTTCAACGTCAACGCCGACCACGTCGCCGGGGCGGTCGCGGCGGCGGTCGAAGCCGAGCGGCTGGTGTTTCTGTCGAACGTCGAAGGTGTGCTGAAAGATGGTGAACGTATCGAAAAGCTGACGCCGGAGCAGGCGGAAGCGCTGATCGCCAACGGCACGATCTTCGGCGGCATGATCCCGAAGGTGCGCACGGCGCTGGGCGCGCTCGACGCCGACGTGTCGCAGGCAGTCATCACCAATCTGGACGGGCTGCGCAGCGACGGCGGCACGGTATTTGCGAAAGAAAGCATTTAGCTATCAGCTTTCAGCAATCAGCGAAAGAAAAAGCTGAGAGCTGACCGCTGATGACTGATAGCCAAGAGGATTTTTGTCGTGAGCGAGGAACAGGGCAAGGTTGAGCAGCTATTCAGCCTGATCCGGGAACTGTATCGAGAGAAGCAAGCCGAGGAGATCATCCAGTCGTTCAAATCCGTTTTTGCCGCGCACGAGGACGCCGACGAGCGCCTGAACGTGATCGAATACTGGCTGGACTTCTACCGCCTGCAGCGCTACCGGACGCAGAAGAAGCGCCGCCGCCCGACCTACGACGAACGCATCACCGAATGTTCGGCGTGCGGCTACCCGACCTCGCACCGGCATCACCTGTGGGATATCGCCATGCACGGCGAGAACAAAGTGACGATCCAGCTCTGCGCGAACTGCCACGAGCTGCATCATCTGATGTACAACGCGCTGGTGCGCCAGACGGAATACAGCCGGAAGCTGGTTTTGCACGCGCTGGCGTCCGGCAAAATCGAGCGCGAAACCGCCGCCCGTATCCTGGGATGGTGCCTGGCGACCATCCGCTACGAGGCGGCGAACGGCTGGATTGAAGGCGGCAAAGATACCCGTGAGTGGGTCGAACATCAGCTACATTGGTCGGAATTTCTACATGCAGAAAGGCGGCAGCACAGTGGTACTTGAAGATCAATTGAACCCGATCATCCAGCTTGAAAATGAACACCTCGTCCAATCGTACAAGCGCCCGCCGTTCGTGTTGGCGCGCGGCGAAGGCATGACGGTCTACGACACCGACGGCAAAGCCTATCAGGACTGGGTCGCCGGGATCGCGGTCAACGCGCTCGGCTATGGCGACCCCGGCTTGACGCAAGCGCTCCAGCACGCTTCGACCGGGCTGATCCATACCAGCAACCTGTACTACACCGAGCCGCAGGCGAAGCTGGCGGCGGCTTTATGCGAAAAATCCTTTGCCGACCGCGTGTTTTTCAGCAACAGCGGCACCGAAGCCAACGAAGGCGCGATCAAATTCGCGCGCAAGGTGGCTTACGACAGCGGCAACCCCGGCAAGACCGAAGTCGTTCACTTCTCGCACGCCTTTCATGGGCGCACGATGGGGTCGCTGGCGCTGACGCCGAAAGAGAAGTACCAGAAGCCGTTCGGTCCGCTGATGCCGGGCGCGGTGCTGGCGGAGTTCAATAGTATCGCTTCCGCCGAGGCGACCATCACCGACAACACCGCCGCCGTGTTCATCGAGCCGATTCAGGGCGAGGGCGGCATACACCCCGCGACGACCGAATTCCTGAAGGCGCTGCGCGTCCTGTGCGATAAGCACCACGCCCTGCTGATCTTCGACGAGATTCAATGCGGCATGGGGCGCACCGGGGCGCTGTGGGCGCACGAGAGCAGCGGCGTGATGCCGGACATGATGACGCTGGCGAAGCCGCTGGCGGGGGGGCTGCCCATCGGGGCGATCCTGACGACCGAAGCCGTCGCCTCGCACATTCACCCCGGCGATCACGGCACGACCTTCGGCGGCGGTCCGTTCGTGACCGGCGTCGCTGAATACGTTCTGGGTCGCGTCAGTCAGCCCGAATTTCTGGCGCATGTCGCCGAAGTGGGCGAATATTTGCAGGAGCGCCTTGAGGAAATCAACAGCCCGCTGATCAGGGAAGTGCGCGGGCGCGGCTTGATGGTCGGCATCGAGCTGACGGTCGATGTCAGCCCGATCATCGAGTTAGGCTACCAGAATGGCTTGCTGCTGGTCAACGCCGGGCAGGATGTGATCCGCTTCGTGCCGCCGCTGATCGCCGAAAAGTCGGACGTGGACACGCTGGTCGAGCGGCTGTCGAACATCCTGAGCAAGCTTCATTAACCGCCAAGACGCCAAGAACGCCAAGATGAGATTGTAGGGGCGCACGGCAGTGCGCCCACACGCCAAAGGAAAATAAGCGAGAATGGAAGTTCAACCATCCATTGAGCAGGTGAAGGGTTTCAAGGTCGCGGGCGTTCACTGCGGGCTGAAGGATAACGGCGCGCTTGACTTCGCGCTGATCGTCAGCGACCGCCCGTGTACGGCGGCAGCGATCTTCACGACCAACAAAGTCAAAGCTGCGCCGGTGCTGTACGACATGGAAGCGATCAGGCTGAACAACACGCACATCCGGGCGATTGCCGTCAACACGCGCTGCGCCAACGCTTGCACGGGCGAGCAGGGCATCGCCAATTCGAAGCAGATGGCGAAGCTCACCGCCGAGGCGCTCGGCGTCGGCGCGGACGAGGTGATCGTGATGTCGACTGGCGTGATCGGCACGCAGCTTCCGATGGACAAAATCGCGCAGGCGGTTCGCGCCGCGTCCGACTCGCTCGGCAACAACTGGAATGCGGCGGCGCACGCTATCATGACGACCGACACCCGCCCGAAGATGGCATCGGTCACGGTGACGACATCAGACGGCAGGCAGTACACCGTCGCCGGGATCGCCAAAGGCGCGGGGATGATCGCCCCGAACATGGCGACCATGCTCGGCTTCATTGTCACCGACGCAGTTGTTGATCCGCTGCAAGCCGCCGATACGTTATTCGCGTCCGCCGACACGACCTTCAACCGCATCGTGGTCGATGGCGACACCAGCACCAACGACTCGGTGTTTCTGCTGGCGAACGGTGCGAGCGGCGTGACAATCAGCGCTGCCGAGCGTGAGCAGTTCACGGCGGCGCTCACTGAAGTGTGCCGCAAGCTGGCGCAGGCTGTGGTGCGTGACGGCGAGGGCGCGACCAAATTCATCACCCTGCATGTCACGGGCGCGCCGGATGCTGCTGCTGCTCGCCAGATCGCCAACGCCATCGGCACGTCGCCGCTGGTCAAGACGGCGTTTTACGGCGGCGACGCCAACTGGGGGCGGATCGTCGCGGCGGCGGGGCGCTCTGGTATCGACCTCGACCCGCAGAAGCTGCGTTTGTGGTTCGCGGCGGACGACGAGTCGGAGAAACTGCTGCTGTTCTCAAACGGGATGCCGACCGACTACAGCGAAGCTGAGGCGACGGCGCTGGTCAAAGCGCCGGAGGTCGTCGTCATGCTCGACTGCGGCATCGGGGCGGGCGCGGCGACCATCTGGACGTGCGACCTCAGCCACGACTACGTTTCGATCAACGGGCATTATCGGACATAGGCGATCATTTGTAGGGGCGCACGGCTGTGCGCCCTTGTTGTTATTAAGGAGACATGTATGCGGGGATTGCTGGCGCTGGAAGACGGGCGGACGTTCGCCGGGACGGGCTTTGGCGCGGACGGCGTGCAGACGGGCGAACTGGTCTTTAACACGTCGATGACCGGGTATCAGGAAATCCTGACCGATCCGTCGTATCACAGGCAGATCGTGACCATGACCGTGCCGCACGTCGGCAATACCGGGATCAACCCCGAAGATGTCGAATCCGAGCGGGTGTGGGTCGCCGGGTTCGTCGTGCGGTCGCTGTCACCCATCGAAAGCAACTGGCGCTCCGAGCGCGACCTCGATGGCTACCTGCGCGAGCAGGGCGTGATCGGCTTGTCGGAGGTGGCGACGCGGGCGCTGGTGCGGCACATCCGCGAAAAGGGCGTGATGCGCGCGGCAATCGCGCACGGCGAAGCGGCGAACGACCCGGCGGCGCTGGTCGAAATCGCGCGGCAGTCGCCGGACATGAGCGGCTGGAATCTGGTCGATGACGTGACCTGCGCCGAGCCTTACAACTGGACGCAGCAGAGCGATCCCGAATGGTACAGCCAGCATCACTATGACCCGAACGGTCCACTGATCGGTGCCTACGACACCGGCATCAAGCGCAACATCCTCAAGATGATGACCGATCGCGGCTTGCGCGTGACGGTCGTCCCGGCGCACACGCCAGCGAGCGAAGTTCTCGCCCTGAACCCGGCAGGCGTGTTCCTGAGCAATGGTCCGGGCGACCCCGCCGCCGTTACCTCGATGATCGACAGCACGAAAACGCTGCTTGGCAAAGTGCCGGTCTTCGGCATCTGCCTGGGACATCAGATTCTGGCGCTGGCGCTGGGTGGCAAGACCGAAAAGATGCGCTTCGGGCATCGCGGTGGCAATCAGCCGGTCAAGAATTTGCTCACGGGCGTGATCGAGATCAGTGCGCACAATCATGGCTTCGCGGTCACGCCGGACAGCGACCTGCACGGCGCGGAAGTGACGCATATCAACCTGAATGACCACACGATTGAGGGGCTGCGGCACGTCGAGCTTGGGGCGTTCAGCGTGCAGTACCACCCGGAAGCCTCGCCCGGTCCACACGACTCGCGGTATCTGTTCGACGAGTTCGTCGGGCGGGTGAAACGCGAACGAGAGATCGTGCCTGAATGATGATCTGGCGATTTGATTACCTTCATGCTGGGTGCAACCCCCTCGGCGCGCAGGACTCATTGTGGATACGAAGCGCCCTCGGATAATGTCGACATCTATTGCTGCGATCTTCACGGCGCGAATCGCATCCTACCGCGAATGGTTATTCATTCTGCTGGTGGCGGGCTTATTCGTCTGGATGCCGCAGGTGCCGAACACCGACTGGGAACTGAACGTGAGTGGGATCATCGACGGCGCGGCGGTCTCCCACAATCCCGCCTATGTGTATCCACCCTGGGCGCTGATCCTGTTTCTGCCCGCGTATGCCTGGGGCGCGGTCGGGACGCGCGTCCTGTCGGTAGTGATCGTCGGGGGGCTTGCGCAGCGGCGGCGCTGGTCGCTGCTGATGTTTTTCGCGGTCATTCTGTCGCCCCTGTTTCTCTGGACGATGACGTTGAGCAGCCTCGATGTGATCATCCTCGTGCTGGCACTTCTGCTGTGGGAGCAGACGACGCGCTGGCAGGCGATCAGCGGCGGGCTGGCGCTGGCTTTGCTGCTGCTCAAGCCGCAGGTCGGCATTTTGCTGGCGTTATACTGGCTGTGGACACTTCGACGCCAGCGGCAGCGCCTGCTGGGGACTCTTGGCGTCGCCGCGCTGATCACGCTGCCCATCAGCCTGATCGGTTCGCCGCCGCTGCTGGCGCAGTGGCTGACCAATATCCTTCACCCGGCGACCGGGAACGTCGAATACTGGCTTTCCAACAATCTGTCGCTGAGCAGTCGCTTCGGGCTGCCGGTCGCCGTACTCGTGCTCGCGCTTGTGTTCGGGTTAGCGCATCGGCTCATCCGTCTGCGCGGAGTGTGGACGAGTGACTACACCATCAGCAGTCTGCTCACGGTGTCGATGCTGGTGATGCCCTATGCCAGCAGCCAGAGCGCGATCGTCCCGATAGGACTGCATCCGTCGTGGCGGGTCACGCTTCTGCAATACGTCGGCGTGTTCGGTGCGTATTTGCTCAGCGCATACGCGCAAGCCGATACCTGGCTGATTCTCGCCTACGTGGTCGTCGCTATGTGGCTCAGTTCCCGGCGACCGATCCCAAACTCGTCAATGAATGAACAGGTGATGCCTCTCAAGGCCCAAACGACCTGACAGTCACACCATCCTGATCATCGGCTCCGGTCCTATCGTCATCGGGCAGGGCGGCGAATTCGACTACAGCGGCGTGCAGGCGTGCAAAGTCCTGCGCAAGCAGGGCTACCGCGTCGTGCTGGTCAACTCCAACCCGGCGACCATCATGACCGATCCCGAATTTGCCGACGCGACTTATGTCGAGCCGCTGACGCCGGAGATGTGTGAGCGCATCATCGCCCAGGAGCAGCCCGACGCGCTGCTGCCAACCGTCGGCGGGCAGACGGCGCTCAACCTTGCGAAGGCGCTGGCGGAAAATGGCGCGCTGGCGCGGCACAACGTCGAATTGATCGGCGCGAAGTTCGACAGCATCGAGATCGCCGAAGATCGCGAGCTGTTCAAGAACGCCATGACCGAAATCGGGCTGCGCTGCCCGCCGAGCGAGATCGCCCGCAGCATTGAGGATGCGCTGCGCATCGCCGACAAACTGAACTACCCGGTGCTGGTGCGCCCGTCGTTCACGCTCGGCGGGTCGGGCGGCGGCGTCGCCTTCGACGCTGAGCAGCTTCGCCGCATCGCCGAAAACGGACTGAAGCAAAGCCCGGTTCACGAAGTGCTGGTCGAGATGAGCGTGCTCGGCTGGAAAGAGTATGAACTCGAAGTCATGCGCGACGTGAGCGGTAACTTCGTCGTCGTCTGCTCGATTGAGAACCTCGACCCGATGGGCGTGCATACCGGCGACAGCATCACCGTCGCACCCGCGCAAACGCTGACCGACAAGGAGCTTCAGCGCCTGCGTAACATGGCGAAGCGTGTGCTGGATCGGGTCGGGCTGGCGACCGGCGGCGCGAACGTCCAGTTCGCCGTTAATCCTGCCGATGGCGAAGTCTACGTGATCGAGATGAACCCGCGCGTGTCGCGCTCGTCGGCGCTGGCGAGCAAGGCGACCGGCTTCCCGATTGCCAAGATCGCGGCGCTGCTGGCGGTCGGCTTCACGCTCGACGAAATCCCCAACGATATCACCCGCGTGACTCCGGCTTCGTTCGAGCCGTCGCTCGATTATGTGGTCGTCAAAATTCCGCGCTGGGATTTCGACAAGTTCCCCGGCGCGGATGCTACGCTCGGTCCGCAGATGAAGGCGATTGGCGAAGTCATGGCAATCGGGCGGACGTTCCCCGAAGCGCTGCAAAAGGGCATTCGTTCGCTCGACATCGGCGTGAGCGGCTTCGGCAGCAAGCTGCTGCAGTCGCCGCCGGAAGCCATGCGCGTCCCGACGGCGCAGCGGATGTTCCAGGTAGCGTGGTCGCTGCACGAAGGCGTGCCGCCCGAAGAAATCGTCCGCACCGCCGGCTTCGACCCCTGGTTCGTGCGCCAACTGGTCGACATCATGGCGGTGCGTCAGGAGATCGTCAGCAAGCGCGGTTTCAGTAAAGCCCCGACGTTTGGCGCTGGCGAAATGCGTTGCTGGAAGCAGTACGGCTTCAGCGATGCGCAGATCGCCGATTTGCTCGAATGGGACGAGATGACCGTTCGGAGTATCCGTAAGGCGTTCGGCGTCGTGCCCAGCTACTACCGCGTCGATACCTGCGCGGCGGAGTTCGAA
>JADLHH010000358.1 GCA_020848855.1 Anaerolineae bacterium
GAGTTCGACGCCCTGCGCGAGCACCACCTGCGACATGACAACGAGCGATGCGACCAACATGGCGGCTAAGACGATGAATCGTGAGTAACGCGACATCTGCTACTCCTTTCCGCTAATGCTCTTTTGATACGACAATCCGAATCAAAGGGCGTAATGTATAGGCATATTCCTTTCGTTATCGCCTTTCGTATGCAAATTATAAACCGCGAGAAGATTCTCGCAAGCAACTTGTCTATACCAATTTGTGAAAAATCAGTCTGGTGAGGCGTTTGAGCGACGCTGTGCCTGATTCAGGTGATCTGGCGTATTCAGGTTGACGAAGGAGCGAAGTTCGGGATCGAGCGTGCGCACCTGGGCATCGTCGAGGTAGCGCGCATTCAGGTGCGCGAACAGGTCGCCCAGACGAAGTTGATTTCGGTCGATCTGCTGCTGGATTACGTCCAGACAACTGCGGCTGTAGACGGCGTGCAGCCCTTCGATCTGCCCGGAGATGCGGGGCGCGACCGCCTGATACCTGTCGCGCAGGTCAACGAGGTGCTGGAGCAGGGTAGGATTGACGAAAGGCATGTCACAGGCGACGCATACGGCATAGGGGGTGGGGCAGTGGTGCAGCGCCGTGTACAGCCCGCCCAGCGCGCCCAAATCGGGGATGATGTCGCGAAAGGATGGAATGTTGAACTGGGTGTATTTGTCCGGCGCGTTGGTGATCAACATGAGCCGGGTGTTCAGGGCAGAGACGCGCTCGATGACGTGCTGGATCAAAGGCTTGCCGTCGAGCAGGACGAAGCTCTTGTCCGTCCCCATGCGCCGCGAGCGCCCGCCCGCGAGGATGACGGCGGTCACCGCATTGGCATCATCCGGGGAAGCGGAGTCAGTGGTCATGAGCCGGTGGCGAGCAGTATAGGACAGCCGAGCTGGTCGCGGGTATGCGCCAGACAGCCGAGCGCCAGATGCGCCGCTCCGCGATAAAACGGCGTTCTGGCATTGGCAATCATGGCTTGCATGAAGGCTGGCGTCCAGACGAGCAGGTGATCGTCCAGAAAAGCGCGCAGTTCCTGTAGTACGCGGTTCAGCGCTTCGGGCTGTTCCTGACCTAGCGCCGCCAGCCCCAGCCGGCACAAATGCGTCACGAAGCGGAATTCCAGCCCGATGTGATCATCCGGCTCGATTTGTAGTTTGGGGATTGGCATTCCGAACTGCTGGTAATGGCGGCGCACATCGAGCGTGGTACGGTCAAACAGGAGGTGTTCCGGGCTGCGGTAGACCGATTCCCAGGGCGGCGCGAGCAGGTGATCCGGTCCGACGAACAGGCGGGCGTAATCCGCCTTCAGCGCGTCGAACTGCTCGTCGTGCCACGCAGCACAGCAGCCGCGAAGCATCGAAAGCCCGGTCGCCATTTCCGGCTCGGCTGAATCCAGTGTCCAGCAGGAGAACAGGTCGTCTTCAGTTAGCACGTGGATGAAATCCAGTGTGGGCGGCTGGTAAAACAGCTTGCTCAGAAAATCATACGCGAGATAATGGGCAACCAGAAACGCGGCGTCGTAAGCCATTCCGATGCATTCCCTTTCCTGACAAGATACGGGAGGGTGTTACCCCTCCCGCACCCAACTCTATTGTATTGTGTAAGGCAGCAAGGCGCTGGTGCTGTTCGTCCCGTTTCTACAAGCCGATCTTTACCATCGAACTGTAGAACAGGTAGCGTCCCAATACCTCCGAAACCAGAACGAGGACAAACGCGACGTACGCGATGTTGCCAACTATGCGCAGCTTGCTCTCGCTCGACGCATTCTGGTAGACGAAGACCGATAGCAGCCCTGCGCCGACGAACAACAGGATCAACCGCACGGTGAGGATGATGCTGCTGCTTTCGGACAGCGACGCGACGCTGGCTTGGGCGGCGGGCGATGCCGTGCTGGAAAGCTGCGTCAGGTACAGCGGGACGACCAGAAACTGCAGACCCAGCAGCCCGATGGAGATCAGCGTGATCCAGCGCAGAGAGGTCGCCAGCATCATATACTGGACGTTGTGCGGGTCCCTGTTGTTCCGCCGCAGATACCAGAAGTTGGCGATAAACGCCGCGCCCATTGCCATCGCGCCGAGCAGGAACGCTGTGAGATAGAACGTCACTGGTGTCGCGAGTGTATCCCACGCCGGGACGGTCGCAAGCTGGTAGATCATCGACATGGCGAACACCAGCACCAGCCCAATGGCGGCGACCACCAGCGCGACCACGTTGCGAACGCTTGCCGTACTGATTTTGCGCCACTGCATGAAGGCGAAGACCGCGCCCCCAACGGCGAATACCAGCGAAAGGGCGATTTCACGACTGAGCCACGACGTGCCAATATTGGCGATTGCTCGCGGCGCGTTGAGCGGATTACCGACGTGGAACAGCGTCACGATGAGCGCGAACACCACGACCGGACCGATTGCCAGCAGCGCGCGGTCGCTCAGCTTGTCGGCTTCGTCAATGCCGTTGCGGCGGGCGGCGAAGAAGTGCGCGCCGCCCAGGACGACGAACGAACCGACCGCCATCTGCATGACGACGGTGAATACGATTAATGCCCATTCATGCGGGTTCATCGTCAAATCTCCTCCGGGTTGGCGAGAATGCCAGCACCGACTGGAGCCGAATGTCGATGCGGAGTGATCACCAGCGAAGGATCGGTGATGCTGGCGGTCGGCAGCGGCGAAACCTCATGAACGCTGCCGTACTTGGCTTCCAGTTCTTCGCGCTCGCCGAATTCCAGCGCCCGCGACGGGCAGGCTGCCACACATGCCGGGGATTCGCCCGCATCGACCGCATCGTAGCAGAAATTGCATTTGGTCATCACGCCGCGCTCGGAGTCGAACTGCGGCGCGCCGTAGGGGCACGACCATTCACAGTAACGGCAGCCGATGCACAGGTCGTAATCGACCATGACGATGCCGTCTTCGCGCCGGTGCATCGCCTGTGTCGGGCAGACTTCGACGCACGACGGGCTGGCGCAGTGGTTGCACGCGACCGACACATAGTAGCCTACGACCGTCTGGGTAAACGTTCCATCCGGGCTGATCGTCCATTCGCCGCCGCTGTATTCGGCGACGCGCCGCCAGGTCACACCGACGCTCAGATCCCATTTATCTTTGCAGGCGACCTGACAAGCCTTGCAGCCAGTACACTGATTCGAGTTGAAGTGGAATGCGTATTGTTTAGCCATGATTGACGCTCCTACGCTTTCTCGATCTCGACCAGGTTGGTGTGCTGCGGGTTGCCTTTAGCCAGCGGTGAAGGGCGGTAGGCGGTCAAGATGTTGACGCATCCGTTTTGGTCGATACCCTCGCTGTCCGGTGTGTACCACGCGCCCTGCGGCAGCGAAACGACACCAGGCATGATGCGGTTGGTGACTTTCGCCGGGACATGTGTCCTGCCACGATCATTGAAGACGTAAACCATATCGCCGTGCTGAATACCGCGCGCTTCGGCGTCGACCGGGTTGATCCAGATTTCCTGCGGCGCAGCTTCAATCGTCCAGGGCACGTTGCCGTAGGTGGAGTGCGTGCGCTGCTTGTAGTGGTGTCCAATGAGCTGGAGCGGGTATTTCTCGCGCAGCGGGTCGGAGACGCCTTCCCACGTTGGGGCGTAGATCGGCAGACCGCTGATCACGTCACCTTCAGGGAGCGTCCACGTCTGGCTGATGTCGTGCAGGGCAGCCGAGAAGATTTCGATCTTGCCCGACGGCGTCTTGAGCGGATTCGCCGCCGGGTCGGTGCGGAAGGCTTCGAAGGCGACCGACGGCGCGCCCGGATTCGTGACCTTGTAGATACCCATTTGCCGGAAAGTCTCGAAATCGGGGAAGTTCTCATTGTTCTTCCGGGTTTCTTCGACCGCGAAGCGCAGCCAGCCCTCGACCGTGCGACCCTCGGTGAACTGCTCCTCGACACCCAGCCGCTTGGCGATTTCCACGCACATATCGTAAACGTGCATGGTCTCGAACATCGGCTCAATCGCCGGTTCGGTGAAGATGGCATAGCCCATGTTGCTCGAATCGCCGTTGGTGGTGATGTCGAGCTTCTCGAAGTTGGTGGTATCGGGCAGCAGAATATCGGCGAACCTGGCGCTCGGCGTCATGTGGTTCTCGATGACGACGATCATTTCGCAAAGCGACTCGTCTTCGAGGATTTTGCGCGTCTCGTTGACGGCAGAGTGCTGGTTGATCAGGCAGTTACCCCCATAATTCCACATAAATTTGAGTGGCACACCGAGTTTGTCCTTGCCTTGCACACCGTCTGCCAGGGCGGTCATTTCCGCTCCCCGTGTGATGGCGGCGGGCCAGGTAAAGACCGAAATCGACGTTTTGACCGGGTTTTCCAGCGTCGGGAAGGCTACCACACTGATTTTGTACGAGCCAGGAGCACCTGCGCCCGTGCCGCCGCCGTGAATGCCGACGTTACCCGTCAGAATTGCCAGCATAGCGATAGAGCGAGCGTTTTCCTCGCCGTTTGCTTGCCGCTGTGAGCCAAGCCCCTGCACGACCATGCAGGGCTTCGACAGCGCGATTTCACGCGCCAGTTGGATGATCTTGGCTGCGGGGATACCTGTGATCGGGGCTGCCCATTCAGGCGTCTTGGGCGTCGTGTCTGCGCCTGTGCCCAGGATGTAGTCCTTGTAGCTGTCCTGATCCTCGTAGCCTTCCGGCATGTGCTCCTTGTCGAAGCCGACGGTATAGGTATCGAGGAATTCCTGGTCGTGCAGGTTCTCGCTGATGATCACATAAGCCAACGCGCTGACCAGGGCGGCATCCGTGCCGGGGCGAATCGGAATCCACTCGTCGGCAGCGGTCACGGCTGTGTCGTTATAGCGTGGGTCAATCATGATCAGCTTTGCGTTGCCGAGATTTTTGTAGTGCTGAAGGCTGTAGATCATCCCGCCGCCGCTCATGCGGGTTTCGGCAGGATTATAGCCGAAGAAGACGATCAGCTTGCTGTTGACGATGTCTTCGACGCTGTTATTGGACGAACCCGCATAGGTGTACGGCATCGCTTTGGAAACCTGGGCGGAGCTGTAGGTTCCGTATTGATTGAGAAAACCACCGTAGCAGTTCATCAGACGGGCAATCGGGCTTGAGCCGGGGGGCCACGACTTGGCAACCATGCCGCCGAGCGCACCGGTGGCGTAGTTGATGTAGACCGCCTCGTTGCCGTACTGCTCGACCACTTCCTGGAGCTTGGTAGCAATGGTGTCGAAGGCTTCTTCCCATGTGATCTGCTCGAATTCGCCCGCGCCGCGCTTGCCGACGCGCTTCATCGGGTACTTGAGTCGGTCGGGGTTGTAGATGCGTTGGCGGACGGAGCGCCCACGCACACAGGCGCGTACCTGATGATTGCCGAATTCGTCCGTACCGGTGTTGTCGGTTTCAACACGGACAACCGTGCCGTCCTTGACATGCAGCCGTACCGGGCAGCGGCTGCCACAGTTCACCATGCACGCGCTCCAGACGATTTTGTCGGCGGTGGGCGGCAGGTCACGAGTCGCCTGGGCAAGTTCCAGCCCGCTCGCAACCAGCGCGGCACTTCCGCCGAGTGCCGCGCTCCACTTCACGAAGCTGCGGCGCGTCAGCACGGTGTTGGTGACAAGCTCCTGGATAAAGTCGTTGTCACGCATAGACCAATTCCTCCCTGATTCACTCAGGCGAACACGCTGGCAATGATGACTCGTGCCAGCATTACGCTTAGCCTACATCGTGCGCGTACGCGCGCGCATACACCAAGTGGATAGTTCTTATCACCCGAACGGGTGATATTCAGCGAGCGAGGTCTCCGGGCGCGATACCGCAGCGCACTGCGTAGGCGGCTGCCTGCGTCCGGTTCTCCAGCGACAGCTTATCCAGAATGTTCCGCAGGTGGACTTTCACCGTGTTGATCGAAATGACCAGATGCTGGGCGATATCGTGATTGCTTTCGCCCTGTGCCACCAGCCGCAGCACTTCGATTTCGCGTTCGGTGAGCGCATCGCAGATATCGGGGGCGTCGTTGCGGGGCGGTTGGGCGATGTATTTGAGTAAGCGCGCGCCCATCGTCCGGCTGATCACCGCTTCGCCGCGCTCCAAGCCGCTCAGCAGCTCGAACAAATCGTCGGCGTCCAGGTCTTTGAGCAGATAGCCGGCAGCACCCAAGTGCACCGCCTGGTACAGATGCTCGTCGGCTTCCGACGACGTGAGCATGACCACCGCCGTCTGCGGGAACTTCTGGCGGATGCAGGCGGTCGCTTCCAGCCCATCGCCATCTGCCATGAATATATCCATCAGGACGACATCCGGGCGCAGTTCGTCTGTCATGCGGATGGCTTCGCGCCCGGACGCCGCCTCGCCCACGACTGTCACCATGTCCTTACGTGTCTTCATCAGTCCGATCAAGCCCTGTCTGAACAGGCGATGATCGTCGGCAACGAGTACTCTCAACGGCAGCATGAATTATCCTCCCTCAGTTGCCAGCGGCAGTCTGAGTTCTACGGTCGTCCCCATTCCCGGCGACGACTTGAAGCGCAGCGCGCCGCCAATCCCCTCGGCGCGCTCGTGCATCGTCTGAAGTCCAAAGTGGTGGTCAGTTGGCGGGCGTTCGGGCATCCCGACGCCGTCGTCGATGACGCTGATGGTCAGCCAGCTCGTGTCCGCTTTCATAGTGACACGAACATGTGCCGCTTTCGCGTGCTTGCGGACGTTAGTCAGCGCCTCCTGCACGATTCGCACCGCCTGCGCCTCCGCCAGCGGCGTAAGCGCAACCTCTTCGGCAGGCTGTACACACGTTTGGATACCGGTCTGGATGCCGAATTCCTCGACGTACTGCGTGAGCGCCGTGACGAAACCGGCGTCGCCGGACAGCGTCGTGCGCAGGCTGAGGATATTCTCGCGCACATCCGCCTGCGCCGAACGGATCGTCTCGCGCGCCTGCGCGAGTTCGATGAGCACCGCCGCCTCGTCGTGCTGGCGCGTCAGGGCTTCGAGCGTCTGTGTCTCCAGGCTGAGGTAGCCGAGAATTTGCGCGAGGCTGTCGTGCATTTCACGAGCGATACGAGAGCGCTCCTCCATGACGGCGAGCGACTGCAGGCGTCCTGCCATCGAGACGTGTTCGAGCGTGATGACCGCCTGGTTCGCCAGATGACTCAGCCCGATCAGGTCGACGCAGCTAAACGACGTCGGGCTGCTGCGACCCGTCCACAGCGCCCCGATGGTTGTCTGGTTGAGCTTGAGTGGCACAATTGCCGCCGTCGGCGTAACAATCGGCTGTCCCGCCACCTGCCACGTGAAATCGACACCGCTGCCGTCTTCGGGAAAGCGGCGAGCGAGTCCAGTTTCGACTGTCCTGCGAACGATGGCGTTGGTAATGTCAGCATTCCGGGGGATTTCGACACCGCTGGCGCTGGCAACGTACTTGAGGCACAGGCGCGTCCCCATCTCGTTCAGCGCCAGGGCGGCGTAGTCGGCGCGAACCAGTTCGCGGGCGAGCGCCACCAGTTCGCTGAGGACGGCGTCCGCGTCTTCCATGTTGGCAATTCGGCGGCTGATTTTCACCAGCGCGTCCAGCCAGATTTCCGATTCGTGCTGGCTGGTGGCGCGTATGGCGCGCGCCGTGTTCTGCGCCTGCTGCCGCGCCGCCTGCAGCCGGGCGATTTCCTGCTTGCGCTCGACCTCGAAAACACTCATCGAGCCGGAGACCAGCAGCGCGACCAGCGCCATCGTGCCGACGCGCCATACCGATACTGGAACCTGTGTCACCGACGCGATCATCGCGTCGGTCAAGCCGACTGTTCCGGTGACCGCGCCGGTGAAGAACGCGTTCAGCAGGAATGCGCCGCCGGTCGCCGCCAGCATCAGCGGGGTATACGGTGTGTGGCGCAGGCGCTTCCACTGAAGCACAAAACCAATTGCGGCGAGCACGTTGGCGGGGAAGATGACCAGATAGCGAACCCACTGGGCGGCAGAGAGTTCATGATTGGCGGCGGTCGCTACGGCGATGATCGCATAGGCGATCACCAGAGTCACCGGGATGAGCAGGGTGTTGCTGACGAGCGCCAGCCACGGGGGGAGCGGGTCGGCGTTGAGGATCAGCCCCGCGCCGAAGCGGAGCAGGGCGATGCCGGACGCCACCAGCAGCACAATGCGAACCGCAGCGGTTACGTCCGCAGACAGGGCAAAAGGATTGTTGTCTACGAGAAAAATGCTGCCCCACGCGTAGAAGCTGGTCAGCAGCCCGAACGCGCCCAACCACCAGAACTGCTTGCCGAGCGCGAGTTGGCTGCTCCGCCGCCCGCGCAGCAGCACGACCAGCCCCATCGCGAACGCAGTCAGTCCATACAGGAAGCACTCAATCGACATGTGACTCTCAGAATAGGATTGCTTATACGTGCTCAACCTCTACTATGCCGCCAATACCGGGCGAAGTCAGGTTGCATTTGTCCTTGATTTGTTCAACAAACCTCAGGGCGGCGACAGGCGTGCTGATAGCTGCCGAATCCAGCCGTCAACCACATCATTGACAGAAATTCGCTACGCGGTGTATAGTTTATTTGGAAAACTAGCATCGTAGTGGATAGGTTTCATGTCGGTTAAACATGCACTGCTTGCGCTGCTTTATCAACATCCAATGCATGGCTACGAACTAGGGCGGCGGCTGCACTCGGCAATCAGCGCAGAATGGGAGGTCAAGCCGGGACAGATTGCCAGCACGCTGACTCGGCTCAAAGAAGCGGATCTGGTGGACTATGAGATCGAGGCGATCAGTGACGCGCCAGATCGCAAGGTCTACTTCATCACCGATGCCGGGCGGGCAGAACTGGAAGCCTGGTATACGACGCCGGAAGTCCGCGATTACCGGCTGGGAGATGCGTTTTACATCAAGCTGGTGTTCAGCCTGATCAGCGGACCGGTCAGCCCGGAGCAGGTGCTGATCATCCAGCGGCGCGAACTGTACCAGCAGCTTCATCAGGTGACTGAACTGCTGCGCCAGACCGACCCACGTTCACAGCTTCCCTGGTTCCTGCTGCTCGAAAGCGCCGTGATGCACCTGGAAGCCGACCTGCGCTGGATTGAAATGTGCGAGGCACGGCTGCCCGACCTGAAGCAATACACGCCGCCCAAGCCGCCAGCCAAGCGACGAGGAAGACCCAGGCGGCGGATTGAAGCAGCAAATTCTCGGATATCTGGTCTAAATGAGGACTGAATCGTTCTAAAGGATAGGCGATGTCAATCGTACATACAGAGTCACTCACGAAAGTCTACGGCGCAGCCAACCAGCCGATCTACGCGCTCAGAGATGTCAACTTTGAGGTCGAGCAGGGCGAGTTTGTTGCGGTTATGGGACCCAGCGGCTCTGGCAAGAGCACGCTTCTGTATCTTGTCGGCGGTCTGGATCGACCATCCAGCGGCAAAGTATGGGTGCGGGATGCCGCGCTCGACGCGATGGACGACGATGCGCTGTCGCGGCTGCGCCGCCAATCGCTCGGCTTCGTATTCCAGTTCTTCAACCTGATCCCGGTGCTGAGCGCCCGTGAAAATGTGGCGATGCCGCTGATCCTCGACGGCATTTCGCGGGCTGACGCGCTTAAGCGTGCCGACGAGGCGCTGGCGCGCGTTGGGCTGGCAGACCGGGGGAGTCATCGCCCCGCCGAGCTTTCGGGCGGGCAGCAGCAGCGCGCGGCGGTAGCGCGGGCGCTGGTCGCGCAGCCGGCGGTCATGCTGGCGGACGAGCCGACCGGCAACCTGGACTCGCGTTCGAGCGATGAAGTCGTGCAGATGCTCCGCGAGACCGTCGACCGCTGGGGGCAGACGCTGATTCTGGTGACGCACGATCCGCGTGTCGCCGCTTACGCTGACCGGATCATCTTCCTGAAAGATGGCAATATCGTTGACGATAACCATCTTCGCGGGAAAGGTAATGCCGACCAGATTCGCGAGCAGTTGAGCAAGGTCGCTTTCAGCTAGGAGGCGTGGGATGAGCACTCGTACAGGAGAATTTCGCGCGACTTTCTGGCAGATGACTTTGATGGGTCTGCGGTATCTGAGCGGGCGCAAGCTGCGCACCGCACTGACCACGCTGGCGATTGTGTTCGGTGTGGCGCTGATTTTTGCGATGAACGTGGCGCTGCCGGCGGTCTACAGTGCCTTCAAGCAGAGCATGAGCAGCCTTTCCGGGGCGGACTTGACGGTGACCAGCGTCTCCGGTGAATCGTTCACGCTGGATTCGGTGCTGCCGACGATTACGTCTGTCTCACAGGTGCAGGCAGCCGCTGGCATTCTGCGCCGGCAGTTTAGCCTGCCGATTCTAAGCGGCAGCAATCTGGGGGAGACGACCCAGCTAACGCTGATTGGAATCGACCCGACCACCGCCCAGGATGTGCGGCAGTTTACCGTGACCGACGGACGTTTCCTGGAAGCCGGTGACACGGGCAAAGCGGTATTCCCTGCCGGGATCGCCGAGCTTGCGCCTGAGCTGAAGATTGGCACGACCTTTCCGTTGATCACGGCGGGCGGGCTGAGGATATTCACAGTCATCGGCTTTCTGGCAGAGCAGGGGAATCCTTCGGCGCCAGAGATATACGTCAGCCTGCCGGAGGCGCAGTCGGCATTCGATCAGGCGGGTCTGGTCAATACGGTCGAAGTGTCGATGGCGCCGGGAGCGGATCGGGAGTCCGTGGCTGCGCAGGTTCAGCAGGCGCTCGGCAGCAGTTACCAACTGGATGCCCAGGATAATTCGTCCAGTATTCTGTCGGTGGCGGAGATCGGCTTTGCAATTCTGAATCTGCTGGGGCTGTTGGCGCTGTTTCTGGGGGCGTTCCTGATTTTCAACACCTTCCGCACGGTGGTCGTCGAGCGCCGGCACGATATCGCGATGCTGCGCACCATCGGTGCGACACGGCGGCAGATCACGACCATGCTGCTAATCGAAAGCCTGGTGCAGGGTTTCGTCGGCACGGTCATCGGACTGGTCGTTGGGTTTCTGATGGCTGCGGGAGTCGGCGTCTTCGTCAACCAATTCTGGACAACCTACTTTCACCGCAGCGCACTTTCGATGCAGGTAACCGGGTCTTCGCTGGTGATTGCCGTGGTGTTGGGGCTGGTCACGGCGCTGGTGGCGGGATATCTCCCAGCGCGCTCTGCCGGCAAGACGTCGCCGCTGGACGCCCTGCGCCCGGCGAGCACCGAGAGCATTCGCCGCGCCGCGCGCTGGAGCCTGATCGTGGGCGCTGTGTTCATGGTGCTGGCAGTGCTGCTGCTGCTGAGCGGGAGTCGCGGCGCAGCCGGCGGTGCGATCCTATTCCTGATTGGGATGCTGATCGCAGCGCCAGGTCTGGTGATCCCGGCGGCGCGGCTGTTCAGCCCGCTGCTGACTCTCGGTTTCGCACGAGAAGGCGATCTGGCGCGGGGCAACCTCGTGCGCCAGCCGGGGCGGGCGGCGATCACCGGCGGTACGCTGATGGTCGGCTTGGCGGTGCTGGTCTTGATGGCGGCGGTGGTGATCTCATTCGGCGATCTCATTCAGAACCTGGGCGACGTTAATTTCTCCAGCGACGTCATCCTGCTGCCGCAGTCCATCGCCGTGTACAACACCGTCGTCGGTGCCGATTCGCAGCTTGCCGATAGTATCCGGGCGCTGCCGGATGTCGAAACCGTCGGCACGCTGCGTTACGCGACCGCGACGACCGGCGACCAGCAGCAGCTTCAGGTGCTGGGCATCGACCCGAACGAATACCCGAAAGTGGCGTCGCTCGACTTCAACCAGGGGGATGTGGCGACGGCATTTGCTGAGCTGGCAGATGGACGGAATGCGATTGTCACGTCCTTGGCGATGTCGGCGCTTGGCGGGAACGTCGGCGATGATTTTGTGATGCAGACTGCCGAAGGTCCGCAGACCTACAGGGTGGTCGGTGTTGGGAACGACATCATGACCTTCAAACTCTCGGCGATCTTCATTTCGCAGGCGAACTTGGCGGCAGATTTTCACAAGACCGAAGACATCATGCTGATGGTCAACCTGACACCCGGTGCTGACAAAGACGCGGCGCTCGCGGAGATCACACAAGCTGCTCAGGATTACCCACAGTTCACACCGCGGCTTTCTGGTGCGTACCGTGATGAGCTAATCGAAACGAGCAGCGCGGCGTTCGGGTTCTTCTATGCGCTGGCGATCCTGATCCTGATACCTGCTGCGCTGGGGCTGCTCAACACGCTGACGATCAACATTCTGGAGCGCACCCGCGAGATTGGCGTTGTGCGGGCGGTGGGCGGCAGCCGCAGCCAGGTGCGGAAGGTGGTTACTGCCGAAGCCCTGCTCCTCGGCATCTTCGGCGCGTCGACGGGTGTTTTGGCGGGCGTCGCCATGAGCTACGGCTTTATCTCGGCGTTCGCCGTCGTCGGCTGGAAGATGCCTTATACCTTCCCGGTGATGGGGGTCGTCGCGGCGCTGGTGCTGGGCGTGCTGCTGGGGTTGTTCGCCAGCGTGCTGCCGGCGCGGAACGCCGCCAGGCTCGATATTATTCGGGCGTTGCAGTACGAGTGACGGCTATCCGGGTGATTCCAGAAGCGTGATTCCAGGCTGGAACATCACCTCATGCCCAATTCTTTCACGCCATGCTGGAGCAGAGCGTCTACTTCGCGCCCAGCCAGTTCGAAGCCGGGTTCATGAGCAGCGCGCACACTTCGGATGACATCCAGGCGACCGTGTCGGCGGTGGGCGATACGCTGCGGCTGTTCGGGTAACCCGGATGCTACTTGATTGCGCCGCGCGCCAAACCGGAAATGATCATCCGCTGCCCGAACAGGATGAGCAGCAGCACCGGGATAATAATGACGACGCTGAGCGCGCTCATCATGTCCCAGGGGCGCGTGTAGACCGAGGCATCGCTCGACAGCTCTAGTAAACCCACGCTGAGCGTCTTTGTGTCCGCGCGCTGAGCGAACACCAGCGGATACAACAGCTCATTCCAGCTAATGATGAAGTTGATGATGATCATGGTCGCCAGCGCTGGACGAACCAGCGGCAGGACAATGCGAAAGATGACGGTGAACGTGCTGGCTCCGTCGATCAGCGCGGCTTCTTCGATTTCGCCCGGCACCTGGTTGACAAAGGAAACGAGCGTCATCACCGTGAACGGTAGCAGCAGGCTGCTCATGAGGATCACCAAGCCGTAATGGGTGTTGACCAGCTTGAACTGCTGGAGCAACTGGAACATCGGCACGAGTACCGCAATCTGTGGCAGGGCTACCGATAGGATAAGCGCCAGGTAGACGAAGTTGCTGCCGGGGAAGCGAATCCGCGCCAGCGCATAGGCTGCCAGTGCGCTTGCGCCAACGGACACAATGCTGGAGCCGATTGCGAAGATGATCGAGTTCCGCAGATAGGTGAGGAACGGGATGCCGTTCACCATGTTGACATAGTTGTCAAAGGTGGGCGACGTTGGGAAATACTGAGGCGGTGTCTGGAATAACTCGCTCTTAGGCGTGATCGAAGACATGAAAATGTAATAGAACGGAACCGCGATAACGACGACAAAAACAATGAAAGTCGCATAAGTCAGAATCTTCTGACCATTTCGCCGCAGGAACGATGGCTGGCGCGACGCTCCCGAACGCGTCAGATATGGGTGGGCAGGCATTCCGGCAGACATATGCGGCTTCCTAACTGGTCACTTCGACGCGGCGGAAGAAATACAGACCGATACCGCCAATAACGGCGACTACAAACACCATGACGATTCCCAGGGCGGCGGCATAACCGTAGTTGAGCGAGTTGACTTCCTGGAAAATCTTCTGGGCGATTACGGTTGTCGAGAATCCCGGACCGCCGCCGGTCATCGCGAAGGGCAGGTCGAACACGGCAAGCTGCCACACGAGCATATACATGGTGATCGAGACGATGATGGGCAGCAGCATGGGAATGGTGATGTAGCGCAGGCTGTGAAACCAGGTCGCGCCATCGACTCTGGCGGCTTCGTACAATTCCTGCGAGATCCCCTGCATTCCTGCCAGCAAGATCAGGGCGACGAACGGCGTGCTTTTCCAGATATTGACGAGGATAACCGCAGCGCGGGCATTCTGCGGGTTGATCAGCCAGGTGGTTTCCAGTCCGAACACGCGCTGCAAAATGTCCGGTATGCTGCCGAACTGATCGTCGAACATCCACCGGAAGCCAATCGCGGCGACGACCATTGGGATTGCCCAGGGGATGAGGCTGATGCTGCGCGCGAACCCCCGAAAACGGAATGGCGCATTGAGCAGGTGGGCAACGCCAAGCCCCAGAACAAGCTGAAAGAATGTGGATACGAAGACAAAGATGAGGGTGAACGCCAGACTTTGCTGAACAACGATGTCGTTCAGTATCCGCTGAAAATTGCCCAGCCCGACGTACGTTTGCGGCGGGAAAGCGGGATTGTACTTCTGCGTGCTCAGGAACGCCGTCTGCAGGAACGGATACAACGTGGTGAACATACGCAGCAGAATAACCGGCGCCAGCAGCGCCGCCGCCAGCAGATAGCGCCGCTGAGCGAGCGACAGCCTTCGCACATTACGCTTCAGGCTTGACTTAGGCGCAGCGATTGTCTGGGTTTTCAATCGTCGATCCTCATGAAGTGCGCGCGATTCTTCAAAGAAAGGTCTTCAGCATTACGCGCCGTATACTATCCCAATCGTTACAATTTCGCCTGCACGCACTGGTACAGTGAGATGATGCGCAGTATCCAGCGCGAGCGCCTCCTGCACCTGCTCATTGAGGTTCAGGCGGTGCGCGCCCGCGATGGAGATAGCCGAAGTGAGTCGTGCTGTCGTGGGCTGGCGCTGGATGTTGAAGAAACGGAGTACCAACTGGTTTGTTCCCTGACGTAGCGCGGTCAGGACGATACCGTCGCCCTCGACCGCAAGGAAGCTCTGCGTGTCCGGGTGTTCGCCGCCGCGCGGGAAGGGAATGTGTGTGATTCGGGCTGGGTCGTCGCGGGTAATGTTCATATCATGCAGGTCAATACCGGCGTGGGTGTCGGCGCGGCTGGCGATGACCGGGGTCACGTAATTGTAGGCGTGTGGATAGACAGTCTCCCAGCCCGCCGCGTGCGGGAAGATGGCATATTCCGCGACCCGTTCCCCCTCGCACTGCGCGCCCGGCGTGGGCACGAGCGGTCCGGCGGCGATACGGCGCACCCAAAGATCGTCGCGCGAGAGCCAGCCGACAGCACGCACCAACGGAACGGCGATGCGCGTGCCGTTCGTTGTCCTGGTTACTTCGACCGCAGCCAAGCCGCGATTGAAAATGGCTAAACCCGTCTGTCCGTCGCTTACATCAGTAAATGCCCGCTGGTGCATGAGCGGGGTGGGGTCTTCCACCCAGCCGTCGGGGAATGGCAGATCAATCGAACGGTCGACGACGGCGAACGATTCGTTGACGTGCGCTGTCGGGACGCCGTATTCGGTTGGGAATACGACCGATAGCTTGTGATCGTGTGTGGCATTGACAAAGCTCGTCCGAATCTGAATGTAGGGCGAGTCGCGATGCAGGGTGACGCTTGAGGTGATGGTGAGCGGGACTTCGCCTTCACGTGAGCGGCGATCTGGTGATAGACGGGCAGGTATGGAGAGCCGATGAACGATCTCGTAGCAGACAGCATTCGCGCCTGTCCACACCCGGCGAACCTCTGCCCGGCTGCCCTGCGTCGAAATGGGCGTATCGCCCACGAGCGGGCAGAAGGTATAAGCATCACCGGCATCGGCGATATCCTCGAAGTGGTTCAAGCCGGAGTATGTCTTTCCGGTCGCTTTATTCGTGACGGTCAAGCCGCCATCCGGCTCGATGTTCAGGTGCAGATAGCGATTCTCGGCGGATGCAGCCTGCACCTGCCAATCGTCTTCACGAATCTGTGGCTGGCGTTTGGGCTGCACGTAGAGCGTTGTATACCC
>JADLHH010000359.1 GCA_020848855.1 Anaerolineae bacterium
ACCCGAATTCGATATCGTCGGGGTGCGCGGCGATCACGAGAATGTGCAGGGGTTTCGTGAGTTCGGCTTCAAGCTTCATAACCATCCCTATGATGTATGGGGCATCCGGTTGATTCGATTGGATCAGGAATTCGCTGGTAGCAGTCCTCAGCGATGATAACCACCAGTCAGGCAGATTCACAACCCCTTAGCAGACGCATTTGGAAACGCCATTCTTTCTATTGAATCTCTCGTAATTCTTTCTGATATCTTTAATGCGATTCTAAATATTTCAGCGGATGATGAGATCATCTGATAGTAAAGGAGCAGATCATGCCCGACAAAAAAGATGGTGGAAGATTCACCAACAAGGAAGATCGGCAGGCGGAGCATATTAAGGAAAGCGAAGAAAAGCGCGGCAAATCGAAAGAAGATGCCGAACGTATCGCCTACGCGACGGTGAACAAGCAGAAAAAGAAGAAATAGCCAATTCCACGCCCGACGCCGCCAGCGCCGGGCTTTTTTATTCCGGCAGTTCGATCTGCGGGAAATTCCGCAGCTCTGCGAAGAACAGGTCGCGGTATGCCAGCGCGTCGGCTTCGGTTTCGCCCTCGAAGCGCATACTCAGCACCGGCTCAGTGTTGCTGGGCCGCAGCAATCCCCAACCATGCTCGAAGCGCACGCGAATGCCGTCGATGCTGGTGACTTCACCCCGCCCTTCCAGCGCCGCCTTGACCGCCGCGACCACGGTGTCTTTCAGGTCGTCCGGGCAGCGTGGGCGGTACTCCGGCGTGCTGTACAGCGTCGGAAGCTGCGCGTTAAGCACCGAGAGCGGCACCTGCGCCGCGCCGACCAACTGCAGCAGCCGCGCGGCAGCGACGTAGGCGTCGTCGAAACCATAGTAATCTTCAGCAAGGAAGATATGCCCGCTCATCTCGCCGCCGATCAGCGCGCCGACTTCCGCCATCTTCGCCTTGACCAGCGAGTGCCCGCTCGCCCACATGATCGGCATCCCGCCCACTCTGGCAACCTCGTCGAACAGCACCTGACTGCTCAGCACGTCGGCGACCACCTTCGCCCCGGCGTGCCGCCGCAGCATGTCGCCCGCCAGCAGCGCCAGCACCCGGTCGGCGCTGATGATATTGCCCTGCTCGTCCACCACGCCCATACGGTCGGCATCGCCGTCGAAGGCAATGCCCACGTCCGCGCCGGCTTCGCGCACCTTCTCGGCGAGCGCGCGCATGTTCTCCGGCTCCTGCGGGTCGGGCTGGTGGTTGGGGTACGTGCCGTCCAGTTCGCAGAACAATTCGGTGACGCGGTGACCCCACGCCTTGAGCAGGCGCGGTCCGAACGCGCCGCCGGTTCCGTTGCCGCCATCCACCACGACGTGCAGCGCGCGGATCATGCGCAGGCGCGGCACAACGCCGACGATGTAATCGACCAGCGCCGATTCATTCACGCTGACCATCTCGTAGCCGCCGTTGAAGTCGTCGTCCTCGATCAACTGCCGGATCGCCTGAATGCCATCGCCGTAAATGTTGCGCGCGCCGACGCACAGCTTGAAACCGTTCTGATCCGGCTTGAGATGGCTGCCGGTAACCATCACGCCGCCAATCTTGCCCGCGCGCACCGCGTGCCAGTAGACGATCGGCGTCGAAGTCAGCCGGATGTCGGTCACGGCACAGCCGCTCGCCTGCAAGCCCTCGATCAGCGCTGCCGCCAGCGCCGGTGACGAGCGGCGGTTGTCGCGCCCGACGATGACTTTCTGCAAGCCTTCGACACGGTCGAGATACGTCCCAAATGCGAGACCGATCAACCGGGCGGCATCGGTGGTCAGCGGCGCATCATCGCCATCCGCCTGACCACGAATATCGTATTTCTTAAAGAGTTTGGGGCTAATTTGAGTCATATTTCTCAGTTCTGAGGGCTGAGTGCCGGGTGCTGAGTTTCGTTCTTCTCAGCACTCAGCACCCAGAACTCGATCCTCATTTTTCAACAATTACGACTTCCTGCTTGACGTACACCCGGAAACCATCGCTCACGTCGTGATGTACGTGTGTCCCCGGTCCGACTTCAACCCGCTCGCCGATCTTGACGCCGGGCATGGTCATCACATCCACCGACAGAAACGCCCCCTGCCCGACAATCGCGCCGAGCTTGTCGCGCCCGGTATCGATCCGCTGCCCCTTGACGATGGTCGGCACATGCCCGTGATCGATGCGCAGGTTGGCGGTCGTGCAGCCCGCCGAGAAGTTCACGCCGGGCGCGAACACCGAATCGAGCACGCGGCAGGCGTGCATGTCGCAGTGGTCGCTCACGTAGCTGCGGGCGACTTCGGTCGTGAAGCCGACATTGCAGTGATTCAGCACCATCGACTGCCGCACCAGCGCGTTGTTGCCGACAATCGTGTGCGCGCCGATGTACGCCGGACCTACAATCGACGCGCCGGGGAAGATTTTCGCGCCGTCGCCGATGTACACGTCTCCGACCAGCGTCGCCTTTTCGTGGACGAACGCGCCCTCCGACACCACCTGCCCCTGAATCCTGCCGAGGAAGTACTCCATCACGTCGAGGACGTGCCAGGGATACTTGAGCGCCTTCCACGCCCCCTGATACGGCACGACGCGGTACACACGCTGCTTCATCAGCGCGTCCATCGCCCGCTCGTAGTGATCGTCGGTCGGGATGTCTTTGGTATATTCCGCCCGCAGCGCGTCGAGCAGTTCTTCGGCGTTGCTGTGGATGTGGGCGACGATGTTGACCAGGTTGCTCGGTCGGTTGTCCGCGCCGGGCTTTTCGACAATCCCGGTGATCCTGCCGTCGGGATTGACGATCAGGTAGCCGCCGGGGAAATAATCCTCGCGCTCGTACCCGGCGATATACGTCCGGGTCGGGTCGCTCAGGTAGGCATTGAGCATGTCGAGGTGAAGCTGGTCGTCCACCACGTCATGCACCTGCACGACGTAGAGCGCCGTCCCGGTGCGCGCCGGAAATGCCGACGACGCCTGCAGCAGCGCGTCGCCCATGCCCTTTGCTTCCGGCTGGACGACGACACGCACGAACATCGGCTCAATCTGCGCGACCAGTTCTTTCACGTCCTCGACATTCGACGGGCTGGCGATGACGACCGCTTCCTGCAAGCCAAACGTCTGAAAACGCCGAAGCTGGCTGACCAGCAGCGGCTCGGTTCCGAAACGCAGCAGCAGTTTTTCCCGCAGGGGCCACATCCGCGACGATGCGCCGCCCGCGAGTACGACGAGAATCGGTAATTGTGCGCTCAAACGCACATCTCCCTTGGATTTTCCGGTAAACGCCAGGTATTCTAACAGATGCGGCGCGGCTGCATCAAAATTCATCGCCAGTTTCTGCCGTTGGCTTTATTGGACTTATTTGGCGCTACATCGCCGGGGTCAGCCCGGTTACGCTGGCAGTATGGTAGGAGGATAAAGATGAACAATAACGGACACAACGGCGAAACGGGAACCGTTGCGCTCAAGCGCGGACTCGCACAGATGCTCAAGGGCGGCGTGATCATGGACGTGGTCACGCCCGAACATGCGAAAATCGCCGAAGACGCGGGCGCGGTCTCGGTCATGGCGCTGGAGCGCATCCCGGCGGATATTCGCGCGCACGGCGGCGTCGCCCGCATGAGCGACCCCGATCTGATCGAGGGCATCATGGAAGCCGTGACGATCCCGGTGATGGCGAAAGTGCGCATCGGGCATTTTGTCGAGGCGCAGATTCTCGAATCGATCGGCATCGACTACATCGACGAGAGTGAAGTGCTCACCCCCGCCGACGAAGAGAACCACATCAACAAGCACAAGTTCAAAGTACCGTTCGTGTGTGGCTGCCGCAATCTGGGCGAAGCGCTGCGGCGCATCAACGAAGGCGCGGCGATGATCCGCACCAAGGGCGAAGCCGGGACGGGCGACGTAGTCGAAGCGGTGCGCCATGCCCGCTCGGTCAACAAGGAAATCCGCCAGCTCACGTCGATGGATGAAGACGAGATGTTCACCTTCGCCAAGAACATCGGCGCGCCGTATGACCTAGTGGTCGAGACGGCGAAGCTGGGTCGGCTGCCGGTGGTCAACTTCGCGGCGGGCGGCGTCGCCACTCCCGCCGACGCCGCGCTGATGATGCAGTTGGGTGTCGACGGCGTGTTCGTGGGGTCGGGCATCTTCAAGAGCGGTAATCCCGCCCAGCGCGCCAAAGCGATTGTCGAGGCGGTCACGCACTTCAACGACTCGGACGTGCTGGCGCGCGTGAGTCGCGGGCTGGGCGAGGCGATGGTCGGCATCAGCGCCGCCAACATGCCGGAGACTGAGCGCATCGCCGGGCGCGGGTGGTAATTACGGCATTACAACACAAGAGCCGGTGCTGCCATAGCATCGGCTCTTTTCGTTCCCGAACGCCGCGCCTGCCTAGACGACGGCGACTTCCACCGACAGAATTGGCGGCAGGTAATCCGCCAGAATCTCCCAGGTGTCGCCATCGTCGCGGCTGTAGAATAGCTGCCCGGTATCTGTCCCGGCGTACAGACCGGCGGGTTCGAGGTTGTCCGCAACCATCGCCTCGCGCAGCACCACGACGTGCGCCTTTTCGGGCAGCCCGGCGGTGATCCGCTCCCAGCTTTCGCCCGCATCCTTACTGCGCCAGACCGCCGCCTGGCTGTCCACGCTCATGCGGAACTGGTCGCTCTCTTCGAGCATGACGTAGATCGTCCGGGGGTCGCGGGGATGCACGACTATTGGGAAACCGAAGCGGCTCGGCAGCTTGTCCACGCCGATGTCAACCCAGTCGTCGCCCCGGTTGTCGCTGCGGAATACGCCGCAGTGATTTTGCTGGTAAAGCAGATCAGGGTTCGAGGGGTGGAGCGCCAGCTTATGCACACACTGTCCGTACTCCGGGTACAGTTCGCCGCCGAAATCCGCCAGAACGTTTTTGTTGCGCGGCTGCCAGGTCTCCCCGCCGTCGTCGGTGCGATAGACGCCAGCCGCCGAAATCGCCACGTACATGCGATCCTTATCGCGCGGGTCGAGCACGATGCTGTGCAGGCACAGCCCACCTGCGCCGGGGTTCCAGGTGCCGCGATGCGGGTGGTCGAACAGCGGCTCGTTGAGCGCCCAGCTTTCGCCCCGGTCGGTCGATTTGAACAGTGACGCCGGCTGCACCCCGGCATACAGCACGTCCGGCTCGTCCGCCCTGCCCGGCTCGATATTCCACACCTTCAACACCTGCTCCGGCGTCTCCGGTATGAGGCGTCCTGAAAAGGCTTCTTCGGGTGTGCCCCCCGGTCTGCCCGAAACCGACGGGCGCGAAAACCGGGGCGGCTCCGGGCATTGCTTCCACGTCGCGCCCATGTCGTCGGAGTAATGCGTGGTGGGTCCAAACACGAAATGGTCAACCGCCGCGTGCAGACGCCCGTCGCGCGGGTCCATGACGAGGTGCATCATGTTCCAGCCCTTGAACAGCACATCGCTCACCGACCACGCCTGCCGACTTTTGTCGCTTGAAAAAATAAAGCCGCCTTTACGTGTACCAACCAGCACTTTTACTTGGGGTTCAGTACTCATGCAGAGGTCTCCTTATTCAACCGACCGAAGGAACGCGGCGCGTGAGCCGGGCATCGCACGATGCCATGACCAGATTGAAAACCTTGCGGCAAACTCACTCGACACCATTGATTATATAGCACAAATGAGCGTTTTTACCAGCACAAATGTCCTATATCTATCCACTAGGTGATGCATCCAGAGAAGACCTGCTGCCTGGGGCGACGGGCGCTCGACTGGCGTCTGCCCCGCAAAGAGATAGCTTCGCCGGGCGTACCCCCACATTCGTTTTTGCGAATAGGTGCAATTTGTCGTTTGAAACGGTGTCGTTTATTCTTGTCCTCAGTCACGAAATATGTGTAGCGTACAAAGCAGCACTACAACTTAGACATGCCACAAGGATACGCATTTATGGACACGGCAAAGCTGATTTTGAACGGCAAAGAATTCGAATTTCCCATCATCGAAGGCTCGGAACACGAGATCGCTATCGACTTCGCCAAGCTGCGCGCGCAGACCGGCGCCATCGGCTACGATCCGGGCTATGGCAACACCGGTTCCTGCCTGAGCGAAATCACGTTCATCGACGGCGAACAGGGTATCCTGCGTTACCGGGGGTATCCCATCGAGCAGCTTGCCGACAAGTCGAGCTTCATCGAAGTCTGCTACCTGATGATCTACGGACGGCTGCCAACCGCCACCGAGCTTTCGAGCTTCCAGCATGACCTGACGTATCACACCCTGCTCCACGAGGACATGAAGAAATTCTTCGAAGGGTATCCGCCGACCGCCCACCCGATGGCGATCCTCTCAGCGATGGCGATCTCGCTTTCTGCCTACTACCCCGACCTGCTCGACCCCGAAGTCATCGACCTGAACATCATCCGTCTGCTGGCGAAGTTCAAAACCATTGCGGCATTCGCCTACAAGAAATCAATCGGGCAGCCCTACATCTATCCGCGCAACGACCTGAGCTACACCGAAGACTTCCTGCACATGATGTTCGCCGTGCCGTCCGAGCAGTACACGGTTTCGAAAGTCGTGGCGCGGGCGCTGGATTTGCTGCTCATCCTCCACGCCGACCACGAGCAGAACTGCAGCACATCGACCGTGCGCATGGTCGGCAGCAGCCAGGCGAACATGTTCGCCTCGATTTCGGCGGGCGTTTCGGCGCTGTGGGGTCCGCTGCACGGCGGCGCGAACCAGGAAGTTATCAACATGCTGGAAATGATCAGCCAGGATGGCGGTGACTACAAGAAATACATGAACATGGCGAAAGATAAGTCGTCCGGCTTCCGGCTGATGGGCTTCGGACACCGCGTGTACAAGAACTTCGACCCGCGCGCACGAATCCTCAAGAAAGCCGCCGACGACGTTCTGAACGAGCTGGGTGTCACCGACCCGCTGCTGGATATCGCCAAGAATCTGGAAGCGATTGCGCTGGCGGATGACTTCTTCATCGAGCGCAAGCTGTACCCGAACGTTGACTTCTACAGCGGCATCATTTACCGGGCGATGGGCATCCCCACCAACATGTTTACCGTCATGTTTGCGCTGGGTCGGCTGCCGGGCTGGATCGCTCAATGGAAAGAGATGCGCACCGACCCCAGCACGCGCATCAACCGTCCACGCCAGATTTACACCGGCGTGACCGAGCGCCCCTACACGCCCATCAGCCAGCGGTAACGGGCTGCCCCTGTTCGTTGCGTCATCAAAAGCCGGTCTGGTCAGCCAGCCGGCTTTTTCCGATTCCGTTCATGACAGAAATCATGGCGAACCGCGCCTTCCGCCACTGGACGCTGCCCATACTGGGGCTTACCTTTGTGGTAAGGAACGGGCGTAGACATCATCAACCCGCTCGTCGAAGCGCTCCGGGCATCCATCCCGCGAGACCCGCCCTGATCACATTGCAAGCGTAGCGATGGGGCAAAAAATGAAAGTCAAAGAGTATTTGCATGAAGAGGTATTGGATCGCCTGAATAGAACCGTTATTGAAGCCGCCGCGTACTTCGCCACCGTCGACGAAAGCCTGTTCGACGGTCACCACACGGCGCATGGCGTCCTGGCGCAGTTGGTCTTCTGGCACGAGCAGTACGTCTCGGTCGCCGGGGCGCTGCTGCAGGGGCGCGAGCCAACCCTGAAAGCCGGCTCGTTCGACCGGCTGAACCAGATCGCGCGGAGCAACTTCGCCGGCGATTCGATGACCATGCTGGCGTATGACCTCTCCTGCCTGCAGAAAGAATTCGATGCCATCCTGCGCCAGCTCCCGGACTGGTCGGTCAGCTTCCCCATCAAAACCGACAGCGAGTCGGTCAGGCTGTACGACCGCCTGCTCGAAATCGAGCAGCACATTCGCCAGCATATGCAGCGTATGAAGCGCTCCCAGCCAGCATAGCGCTGCGGCAGGCACTTCGACGCGCCGTGTAGTATCCGCAAGATGACACCCCCGGCGAGCTATTCCTCAACCGCCGGGAGTGTCATCACGCGCAGATGCAGGGAGAGAACGGGATGGGGATGCGGTTCACGCATCCCCATTTTTCTATCGTGGTGATTACGCCAGGGTGATATCCTGGCACAGGTACACGTCCTGAATAGCGTTGAGCAGGGCAACGCCTTCCGCCAGCGGGCGCTGGAATGCCTTGCGCCCGCTGATCAAGCCCATGCCGCCCGCCCGCTTGTTGATCACGGCGGTCTTGACGGCGTCGGCGAGGTCGTTCTTGCCGCTCGCGCCGCCGGAGTTGATCAACCCGGCGCGCCCCATGTAGCCGTTCGCCACCTGATACCGTGTCAGGTCGATGGGGTGATTGGTCGAAAGTTGGGTGTACATGCGCTCGTCCAGCTTGCCGTAGGACGAACTGCCGGTGTTGAGCGCCTTGAACCCGCCGTTGGATTCGGGCGCTTTCTGCTTCAGGATGTCCGCCTGAATCGTCGCGCCGAGATGGTTCGCCTGCCCGGAGAGGTCGGCGGATGTCTC
>JADLHH010000360.1 GCA_020848855.1 Anaerolineae bacterium
CGACGCCGGCGAGCGCAACCTGCGCTTCGGCGTGCGCGAGCACGGCATGGGCGCGATCGTCAACGGGCTGGCGCTGCATGGCGGCATCATCAAGCCATACACGGCGACTTTTCTGACTTTCAGCGACTACATGCGCCCGACGATTCGGCTCGGCTCGCTGATGAAAATTCCGGCGCTCTACGTGTTCACCCACGACAGCATCGGCTTGGGCGAGGACGGTCCGACCCACCAGTCGGTTGAGCAGGTCATGTCGCTGCGGCTGATCCCCGGCTTGCACGTCTTCCGCCCGGCGGACGCCAACGAAACGGCAGCGGCGTGGCGCACGGCGATGCTGAGCGATACGCCCGCCGTGCTGATCTTCACGCGCCAGAACCTGCCGGTGCTGGAAGCGACCGACGCTTTGCGCGCAGGCGTGGCGCGCGGTGGCTATGTGCTGGCGGGCGGCAGCGGCACGCCGGATGTGATCCTGCTGGCGTCGGGCAGCGAAGTCCACATCGCCCACGCCGCCTACAAGACACTGATCGGGCAGGGCATCAAGGCGCGGGTGGTGTCGCTGCCATGCTGGGAGCTGTTCGAGGCGCAGGACGAGGCATACCGCGAGTCGGTGCTGCCGTCGACGATCACGGCGCGCGTGAGCATTGAGGCGGGCGTGACGCTCGGCTGGCAGAAATGGGTGGGCGACAAGGGCATTACCATCGGCGTCGACAAGTTCGGCGCGAGCGCTCCGTATCAGCGAATTTACGAGGAATACGGTTTGACGCCGGACGCGGTCGTCGCGGCGGCGAAGCTGGTCATGGGATGAACCGGAAGCCCGGCGCGGCGGCGTGCCGGGCTTCCAGAAGAAGCGATCATGGACACGCAGCGGAAGGTCGCCCTCGTAACCGGGGGCAGTTCGGGCATCGGCAAAGCGACGGCGCTGGCATTCGCTCAGAATGGCGCTCAGGTGGTGATCGCCAGCCGGACGCCGGAAACCGGCGAAGCAGTCGCGCGGATGATTCAGGATATGGGCGGCGAAGCGCTGTGGGTCAAGACCGACGTTTCGCAAGCCGAGCAGGTCGAGGCGCTGTTCGCGCGGATTCTGGACACCTACGGGCGGCTGGATTACGCCTTCAACAACGGCGGCAGCGGCGGGAACGGCGGTTGGCTGCCAGATATCGCCGAAGCCGACTGGGATAAGACGATTGACGGCTATCTCAAGAGCGTGTGGCTGTGCATGAAGCACGAGATTCCGGCGATGCTCAAAGGCGGCGGCGGGGCGATTGTCAACAACGCCTCGGTCGATGGCGAGCGCGCCTTCCCGTGGGACCCGGTGTATTCGGCAGCCAAGCACGGCGTCCTCGGCTTGACCAAGTCCGGGGCGATGCAGTATGCCAGCCAGGGGATTCGCATCAACGCCGTGTGCCCCGGCTGGATTCGGACGCCGCCGGTCGAAGCGATCATCGCCAGCGACCCCGGCGCGGAAGCGCGCCTGCTGATGCACCAGCCGATCGGTCGGCTGGGCACGCCGGAAGAGGTCGCCAACGCGGTGGTGTGGCTGTGTTCGGACAAAGCATCGCTGATCGTCGGCACGGCGCTGGCGGTCGATGGCGCGTATCTCGCGGTGTGAATCCCGTGAACATCGCGCTCGTCGCCAACCGTTCAAGTATCATGTGCGGAGGACTGAATTATGGCTGCCTCATCTCTAAAAGAGGAAATCGTCCACCAAATTGACAGGCTCACGCCGGAACAGCAGCGAGAACTGCTGGATTACGCGCGTCGCCTCCAGGCGCTTCCAGCGGGCACGCCCGGCGAAGTCCTGCTGGCACACATGGAAAACTTCGATTTTGAGCCTGGCGAAGTTGACAATATGATGCGCGCGATTGAAGCCGCCTGCGAGGGGATCGACCCGAATGAATGGAAGTAGGGTCCTGCTCGATACAAATATTGTCGCTGCCTACTTCAATCAGGAGGAGTCGATCCGGGAGCACTTTCGAAACGCGACTATCTATATCCCCGCCATTGTAATCGGCGAGCTTTACTTTGGAGCCTATCAATCACAGCGGGTAACAGAAAACGTAACGCGGATCAAAGATTTCTGCGCAATCAATACCATTCTCAGTTGCGATGCGGAGACAGCCGATAGGTACGGTAAAATTCGGCTCAAGCTGAAAATGAAGGGGCGCCCGATTCCCGAAAATGACATCTGGATTGCTGCAACAGCGCAGCGCTACGATCTGACATTGGTCAGTCGCGATGAGCATTTCAAAGAAGTCGACGACTTACATTTAGTCAAGTGGTGAACAAACGGAGCGCAACCCATGAAAATCGCCCTGGCAGCCGACCACGCCGGCTACCCCCTCAAGCAGCACTTGGTCGAATACCTCACTAGGCAGGGGCACGAAGTCCTCGACCTCGGCACCGACACCCCGGACAAGCCGAGCGATTATCCCGATTTCGCCGAGGCGATTGCGCTCGCCGTGCGCGACGGACGCGCCGAGCGCGGGATTCTGGCGTGCGGCAGCGGCGTGGGCGCGTCGATTGCCGCCAACAAGATCAAGGGGATTTACGCCGCCGTCTGCCACGACCACTACAGCGCCCATCAGGGCGTCGAGCACGACCGCATGAACGTCCTCACGCTCGGCGCGCGCATCATCGGTCCCACGCTGGCGGAAGAACTCGCCGACGCCTTCATCGCCGCGCAGCCGAGCACCGAAGAGCGCCACCTCCGCCGCTTCGGCAAAATGCAAGCCATCGAAGCACGCGGGGAATAACCCTAGAAGCACCTAAACCGCCAGGACACCAGGGACGCCAAGAGAAAAACCCTGTTTCTAAATCCTGGCGTAGGCGAACCGAAGGTTCGCACTTGGCGTCTTGGCGGTTCAAATCTTCCTTGAGCCTTTGATGAAACGCGCGCTTTCGAGTAGAGCAATATCGCGCCGCGTCCGGTACAATAATGAATATAAAGGAAAGCATTTTTAAGGAGCAACCTCGTGGCAGGTAATCCCCCGGTAGACGTGCAGCAGCTTGGGCAGAGTATTTGGCTGGACTTCATCCGCCGGCAAATTCTGGAGAACGGCGAGCTTCAGCGCCTGATCGACGAAGACGGCGTCGTCGGAGTCACCTCGAACCCCACCATCTTCCAGAAGGCGATCGGCGGGTCGGATGACTATGACGCCTCGATCCAGCACATGCTCGACCTCGATTCGTATGCCATCTTCGAATCACTGGCGATTGACGACATCCAGCACGCCTGCGACCTGTTCCGCCCGGTGTACGACCGAACCGGCGGGCGCGACGGTTTCGTCAGCCTCGAAGTGTCGCCGCTGATCGCCAACGATACCGAAACGACCGCCAGCGAGGCGAAGCGCCTGTTCAAGACCGTCAACCGCCCGAACGTCATGATCAAAATCCCGGCGACCGAAGCTGGCATCCCGGCGATTGAGGAAGCCATCGCCGCCGGCGTCAACGTCAACGTCACGCTGATCTTCGGCGTGGACAACTACCTGCGGGTCACCGAAGCCTACATTCGCGGGCTGGAACGGCGCA
>JADLHH010000361.1 GCA_020848855.1 Anaerolineae bacterium
TCATTCAAGAAGGCGTCATTCGCTGCTTTGAGGTGATCGGTGAGGTTGTCAAACGCTTGCCTCCAGAACTGACTGCTGCTCATCCAGGTATTCCCTGGCGGCAAATTTCCGGCTTTCGTGATGTGCTGATACACGAACTATGATGAGATTGATGTTGAAGTCGTCTGGAGAGTTGTCGCTGAAGATTTAGTGCCGTTAAAGCAGGCAGTTGAAGCAATGCTTGCCCAAATTGAGGCGGACGAGTCTCATTCGTGAAAAAGTGGACAAACTAACCGTCATAGGATAAAATTGTTTATAAAGCACAAAAAGCGTTTGTAACTTTTCTCAATGTGGTCTTTCAGTGCCTGTGTAGGCGCTTTGAGCAAGATTCTGTACTGTCATTCTATCTTTTAGGAGACGCAGATGGCGGACATCTCCAGCAATATGTTTCAATCGCTTCTGGATCAGGTAAACAGCTACAGCCCGACGGTCGAATCGGTCGAGGTCGGGTACGTCGAGGAAGTGGGTGACGGTATCGCCCGTGTCGTCGGTCTGGAAAACATCCGGTTCAGCGAACTGGTACGTTTCAGCAATGGCGCTGCGGGTATTGCCTTCAACCTCGAAAAAGACTACGTCGGTGTCATCATCCTCGGTGAATACGACACGATTAACGAAGGCGACGAAGTGCGCCCGCTCGGTCGTATCGCGTCGGTGCCGGTGGGGATGGGCTTGGTCGGGCGCGTCGTCAACGCGCTTGGCGAGCCGGTCGACGGTCGTGGCTCTATTCCGAGCGAAGAGTTCTACTACATCGAGCGTATCGCCCCCGGTGTGATGGAACGCCGCAACGTGTACCAGCCAGTGCAGACGGGTATCGTCGCCATCGACGGCATGACGCCGATTGGTCGTGGTCAGCGTCAGCTCATCATTGGCGACCGCCAGACGGGCAAGACCGCGCTGGCAGTCGACACCATTCTCAACCAGAAGGGCAAGGACCTGTACTGCATTTACGTCGCCATCGGCAAGCGTCGTGGTGAAATTGCGCGTCTGGTCGCCATGCTCGAAGATAACGGCGCGATGGAATACACCATCGTCGTCACCGCCACCGCGTCGGACTCGGCGGCGCTCCAATATATCGCCCCGTACTCCGGCTGCGCGATTGGCGAATGGTTCATGGAAAACGGCAAGCACGCGCTCGTCGTCTACGATGACCTTTCCAAGCACGCCTGGGCGTACCGCGAAGTTTCCCTGCTCATGCGCCGCCCGCCCGGACGCGAAGCGTACCCCGGCGACGTGTTCTACCTGCACAGCCGCCTGCTCGAACGCGCCGCTCAGTTGAGCGAGGCGCGTGGCAACGGCAGCCTGACGGCGCTTCCGATCATCGAAACGCTCCTCGGTGACATTTCCGCCTACGTGCCCACCAACGTGATTTCGATTACCGACGGGCAGTTGTTCCTCGAAGCGGAACTGTTCAACGCCGGTACGCGCCCCGCCATCAACGTCGGTGTCAGCGTCAGCCGCGTGGGTGGTGACGCGCAGACCAAAGCCATGAAGAAGGTGGCTGGCGGTTTGCGCCTCGACCTCGCGCAGTTCCGTTCGCTGGCAGCGTTCGCCCAGTTCGGTTCCGACCTCGACAAGGCGACTCAGCGTCAGTTGGATCGGGGTCTGCGCCTGACCGAACTGCTCAAGCAGCCGCAGTATCGCCCGCTTTCGCTCACGGACGAAGTCGCCGTGCTGTATGCGGGCACGCGCGGTCTGCTCGACACGGTGCCGGTGGATCGCGTCAAGGAATGGCAGACAGCATTCCTGCGTGCCTATCACTCGCAGTATGCCGAAGTTGCCGATGCGATTGAAAGCTCGAAAGCCGTCACGGACGATACGGAAGCCGGGCTGCGTGCCGCCATCCAGGAATTCAATTCAACCTGGAATTAAGGACCGGGGAGGTCGTATAGATGGCTAGCGCACGCGAGATACGTAATCGCATTCGCAGTATCAAGAACATTGGTCAAATCACCCGCGCTCAGGAAGCGGTGGCGGCGTCCAAAGTGCGGCGCGCGCAGTCGCGCGTGCTTGCCAGCCGCGCCTTCGCTGAAAAAGCGTGGGAAATTCTGCTGAACGTGCAGAAGGCTGGCTCGAAGGGCACGCCGATGCACCCGCTGCTGACTCCGCGCGACACGATTAAGAACCGCATGGTCATTCTCGTCACGTCGGATCGCGGTCTGGCGGGCGCGTTCAACACCAACATCATTCGTGTGGCGCTGCGTTTCCAGCAGAAGAACGACGGGGTGCCGACCCGCTTCATCACCATCGGGCGCAAGGGGCGTGACTCGCTCATTCGTGTGCGCCAGAACGTGGTCGCGGAATTCAGCAACCCGGCGGAGTTCAGCCTGTCGCACCTGTCGCCGATTGTGCGTATCGCTACCGAGGCATTCCTGAGCGGTGAAGTTGACGAAGTGCTTGTCGCGTATACCGACTTTGTGAATACGCTGGCGCAGAAGCCGCGCGTCACCCGCTTGCTGCCGCTCATTCCGTATGAAACGGACGATCAGGCGATGGCGGAGTTCATCAAGGAAATGCCTGCGGTCAGCACAGGCAACTCGGACTACGAGTACGAGCCGAGCGCCGAAGCGATCCTTGAGGAAATTGTCCCGCGCTTCACCATGCTTCAGTTGTACCAGTCGGTGCTAGAAAGTCAGGAGAGCGAGTGGTCGGCGCGTATGGTTGCCATGCGTAATGCGTCGGACAACTCTGCCTCGCTGGTCGAAGACTACACGCTGGTTTACAACAAGGCGCGTCAGGGCGCGATCACCAGTGAAATTCTGGACATCGTCGGCGGCGCGGAAGCCTTGCAGGCGTCGATTGACAAAGTGGCAACACAAATCGAGAAAAATCTGGTCGCTGTTCCCTGACGGGCACGGCTTGACTGTCGCATAGACTAGCTTCAGGAGAGCGATTACATGAGTGAAATTCAAGGAAGAATCTCTCAGGTGCTCGGCGCGGTGGTGGACGTGGAGTTCCCCGCTGGCGCGCTGCCGAACATCTACGACGCCGTTCGCGTGCCTCGTGGCGAAGGTCAGGACGACCTGATCCTCGAAGTGCAGTTGCACCTCGGCAACAACTCTGTCCGCACCGTTGCGATGGACACGACCGACGGTTTGCAGCGCGGGGTCGACGCTTTTGCGACGGGCAGCCCGATCACGGTTCCTGTCGGCACGGCGTCGCTCGGTCGCGTGTTCAACGTGCTGGGCAAGCCGATTGACCTCGGCGGCTCGGTGCCGCCCGAAACCCAGCGCTGCTCGATTCATGCCGAAGCGCCGGATTTTGAAGAACAGACCACCCGCATCGAAGTGTTCGAAACGGGTATGAAGGTCATTGACCTGCTCGCTCCGATGACCAAAGGTGGCAAGACCGGCATCTTCGGCGGCGCGGGCGTCGGCAAGACCGTCACCATTCAGGAACTGATTAA